>NZ_CAPDXS010000057.1:0-29388 GCF_948601915.1 uncultured Acetatifactor sp.
TCCACCGGGGAGTACGTGGAGGTGGACGCGCCTTTGCCGGAGTATTTTCATCAGTTGTTAAAAATACTTTAACTTCATTTCCTATTGTCTAAATCTTCCAAATGTTATATAATATAATCAGATAAAAGTATTTATTTTGCAATAATGCTTTTATACTCTGAAAAAAGCGAGGTATCAATATGAATACAGTGATTACGATTGGACGGCAATTCGGTTCGGCAGGGCGTGAGATCGGCGAAAAGGTAGCGGATTACTTCGGAATCAAATGTTATGACAAGGACCTCCTGACCAGGGCCGCCAAGGAGAGCGGGTTCTGCGAGGAGATGATCCAGAACCATGACGAGAGGCCTACCAACTCTTTTCTGTATAACCTGGTCATGGATACCTACTCTTTTGGCTATAACAATTCTTCTTTCGTGGATATGCCAATCAGCCACAAGGTCTTTCTGGCCCAGTTCGACACCATCAAGAAGATTGCGGACGAGGGGCCTTGCGTCATCGTGGGGCGCTGCGCGGACTATGCGCTGGCCGGCCGCACGAATGTGGTGAACCTGTTCATCTACGGCAATGACGAGGCCAAGACGAAGCATGTCATGGAGCGGTACAACCTAAGCGAGAGCAAGGCCAGGGACATGATCGTCAAGAAGGATAAGCAGCGCCAGAGCTATTACAATTACTATTCCTCCAAGAAATGGGGCCGGGCGGACAGCTACGACCTGTGCATCAACAGCAGCGTCCTGGGGGAGGACGGCACTGTGAACCTGATTGTCCAGTATGTGGAAGATTTTGAGAAGAAAAACGGTTGAAGCTATTGACAGAATGAGGCGCCTTGTGCTATGATGTCCTAGTGTGCATGATATGGCTGCATTTATGTAAGGTGTATGTGCACAAATGCCGCATGGTTCGGTAGAAGCGTGTCCGCAGAGCGCGGATGCCACCAAAGCCAGCGAGTAAAATGAACCTGTCGGTTCATGAATAGGAGGTGCCTAATTATGTACGCAATTATTGTAACGGGCGGAAAGCAGTACAAGGTTTCCGAGGGCGATGTCATCAGTGTCGAGAAGCTCGAAGGGGAAGCCGGCAGCGCCATTACCTTTGACCGTGTCATTGCTGTGAGCGATGAGGGACTGAAGGTAGGCCAGGATGTTGCCAACGCTACTGTATCCGGGACTGTGGTAGAGCAGGGCAAGGGTCGGAAAATCATTGTATACAAGTACAAGAGAAAGACCGGCTATCACAAGAAGAACGGCCACAGACAGCTTTACACAAAGGTCAAAATCGACAAAATCAATGCATAATCGGCTATGACGACTGTAGTGATCTGCAGAGACAAAGATGGCTCCTACAGAGGCTTCTACTGTATGGGGCATGCGGGATACGCAAAACGCGGCAGACCTGATATCCTCTGCGCGGCCATATCGGCCCTTACCATCGGCACCGTCAATTCCCTGGAGGAACTGGCCGGGGAAAGGCTGACGGTCACGGAGAATGAGCAGACAGGGTTTTTGAAATGCGATTTTGAAAGCGTCCTGCAGGAAAAGTCGGGTTTCCTGATGGATTCCATGGTTTTTTCCCTGGAAAACCTGAGCAAGGAATACGGCGATAAGTATTTACAAGTAAAATTCGAGGAGGTGTAGACCATGTTTCGTATGAACCTTCAATTTTTCGCTCATAAAAAGGGAGTTGGTTCCACCAAGAACGGAAGAGACTCCGAATCTAAGAGATTAGGCGCGAAGAGGGCTGACGGACAGTTCGTGAAGGCTGGAAATATCCTTTACAGACAGCGCGGAACCAAGATTCATCCCGGCGTGAATGTAGGGAGAGGCGGAGATGATACTCTGTTCGCAAAGGTGGATGGTATCCTTCGTTTCGAGAGAAAGGGAAGAGACAGAAAGTGTGCTTCTGTCTATCCTGTAGAGGAATAGTTCAATCGGCAGGGACTCCAAACAATCCGTTTGGAGTCCTCGTTTTATGAAAGGTATCGTTTATGTTTGCAGACAGAGCCAAGATATATGTGAGGAGCGGCAAGGGCGGGGACGGCCATGTGTCCTTCCGCCGTGAAAAGTATGTGCCGGCGGGAGGGCCTGACGGCGGGGACGGCGGCAAGGGCGGAGACGTGATTTTCGTGGTGGATCAGGGCCTGAACACGCTGATTGACTTCCGAAATGTCCGGAAGTACAAGGCGCAGGACGGAGAGCCCGGCGGCAAACGCAACTGCCGGGGCAAGGACGGCAGCGACATTGTGCTGAAGGTACCTCCTGGGACGGTCATCAAGGAAGCGGCCAGCGGCCAGGTCATCGTGGACATGTCCGGCGACAACCGCCAGGTCACCCTCTTAAAGGGCGGGCGCGGCGGCAGCGGGAACCAGCACTATGCCACCAGCACCATGCAGGCCCCCACCTACGCCCAGCCGGGACGTCCGGCAAAGGAACTGGAGATCCTGCTGGAGCTGAAGGTCATTGCGGATGTAGGCCTGGTAGGGCTGCCCAACGTGGGCAAATCCACATTTCTGGCCAGGGTCACCAACGCGAAGCCGAAAATCGCAAACTACCACTTTACCACCCTGAACCCCAACCTGGGCGTGGTGGATTTGGACGGCACTAACGGATTCGTCATCGCGGACATCCCGGGGCTGATTGAGGGGGCCTCGGAGGGGATCGGGCTGGGGCATGAGTTCCTGCGCCATATCGAGCGCACCAAGGTGATTATCCATATCGTGGACGCGGCCGGTACGGAAGGGCGCGACCCCATTGAAGATATCTACGCCATCAATAAGGAGCTGGACGCCTACAATCCGGATATCGCCAGGCGGCCCCAGGTCATTGCCGCCAACAAAATCGACGTAATCTACGACCGGGACGACAGCCCTGTGAATGCCATCAAGGCGGAATTCGAGCCAAAGGGGATTCCAGTATACCCTATCTCCGCAGTCAGCGGAGAGGGCGTGAGAGAGCTGCTGTACCATGTGAACGGGATGCTGGAGGAGCTCGGAAGCGAGGTCACTGTATTCGAACAGGAGTTCTTCCCGGAGCAGGCAGCCGCCAATCAGAATGACCCTTATACTGTGGAGTACGATGCCGCCAAAGACGAGTACGTGGTGGAGGGCCCCCGGGTGGAGAAAATGCTGGGATACACCAACCTGGACAGCGAGAAAGGCTTCGCCTTCTTCCAGAATTTCCTGAAGACCAACGGCATACTGGAGCAGTTGGAGGCGCTGGGGATCCAGGACGGCGATACCGTCCGCATATACGGGCATTCCTTTGACTATTATAAATAACGAAGGTGGATAATCATGACTATGACGAGCAAGCAGAGAGCGTATCTGAAAAGCCTGGCCAGCAATCTGAAGCCTGTCTTCCAGGTGGGGAAGGCCAGCCTTACCCCGGAGCTGACAGCGGCTATAGAGGAGACGTTCAACAAAAACGAGCTGGTAAAGATCGCGGTGCTGAAAAACTGCGCGGACGACCCGAACGAGATAGCGGAGATGGTGGCGGGGCGCACCCATTCCCAGGTGGTGCAGGTCATCGGCAAGCGAATCGTGCTGTATAAGCCGGACAGGGACAAGCCCAAGATCGTGCTTCCCAGATGATTTTCGGATAAGGGGGGCAGGCAGAGGAAAATGAAGAAGAGTATCCGTATGGAAGAAGAGCATTCCATGGAAGAAGAGCATTCCATGGAAGAAGAGCATTCCATGGAGGAAACGCCTCCCATGGGAACGAGACGGATAGGCCTTATGGGAGGGACATTCAATCCCATCCATGTGGGACATTTGATGCTGGCGGAATGGGCTCTGGATGCGCTGAAGCTGGACGAGGTCTGGATGCTTCCCGCAGGGATGCCCTATATGAAGGCCGCGCAGAATATCCTGCCGGGCGCGGAGCGGCTCCGGATGGCACAGCTTGCCGTCAGGGGCAACGGCCGTTTCAGATGCCTTGACCTGGAGGTAAAGCGACAGGGGTATACCTATACCTGCGAGACCCTGGAGGAGCTGCGCGGGAAATATCCGGAGGATGCATTTTTCTTCATCGCCGGGGCCGACTGCCTGTTCTCCATCGAGAAATGGAAAGCACCGGAGCGGATTTTCGCCAATTGTACTTTGGTGGCCGCGGTCCGGGGAGAGAATACCCTGCCGGAGATGGAGGCGAAAAAGCGCGAACTGGAGGAGCGGTTCTGTGAGGGGCGGGAGATCGCGCTGCTCCCCTTCCTTCATATGTCCATTTCCTCCACGGAAATCCGGGAGCGCGTCCGCAGAGGACAGAGCGTCAGGTATCTGGTGCCCGACGATGTATTAGCATATATCAGAGAAAAGGGATTTTACCGTGAAAAAAGCGATTAGTTTGAAGAAGCTTCGAAGAGCCATGGAAAAGGTGCAGGACAGCAAGCGCTTCGAGCATACCTTAGGGGTGGAATACACTGCGGCGGCGCTGGCCATGCGCTACGGCTGCGACGTCAGGGACGCGCAGATCGCCGGTCTGCTCCACGACTGCGCGAAATGCCTTACGGACGAGAAACGCCTTTCCATCTGTAAAAAGAATAAGATTCCCGTCACGGCGGTTGAGAAGAAGAACCCTTTCCTGCTCCACGCAAAGGTGGGGGCCTATCTTGCCTATCAGAAATATGGCGTCAGCAATCCGGATATCCTGAACGCTATCCGCAGCCATACCACGGGCAGGCAGAATATGAGCACTCTGGAAAAAATCGTCTTCATCGCCGACTATATCGAGCCGGGCAGGACGCACGCGGCAAATCTGGCGGAGATTAGAAGGATCGCTTTTGTGGACCTGGACAAGGCCTTTGTCCGAATCCTGTCGGATACACTGGACTATCTGAAGGATACCGGCAACGAAATCGACCCTAAGACGGAAGAGACATGGAAATATTATAAAAAATGACGGGAGGATTTTATGGAGAATAAGAACGCAAAGGAAATGGCCCGGATGGCCATCCATGCGCTGGAGGACAAGAAGGCGGAAGACATTCGCATCATCGACATCAGCGAGGTTTCTGTCATTGCGGATTACTTCATCATCGCCAGCGGCTCCAACAGGAACCAGGTCCAGACCTTGTGCGACAATGTGCAGGAGACCCTGGGCCGGGCCGGATATCCGGAGAGACAGACGGAAGGATATCAGACGGCGAACTGGATTCTATTGGATTTCGGCGATCTGATCGTCCACATCTTCGACAGGGAGAACAGGCGCCTGTATGATTTGGAGCGCATCTGGAGAGACGGCAGGCAGATGGAGATACAGGATCTGGATGCCTGAGAGAGCGTGACAGAACATTACAGTTGATTACAGCAGCCAAATCACAGCAAAAAGGAAGCCCTTGGTTCGGACAATCCGGCCAGGGGCTCCTTTTTTCGTTATACTGATTCCTCTCTGTTGCCAAGGTGCATATAAAAGCTGATCAGATAGAGTCCGCAGAGGCCTACGATTGCGTAGACGATTCTGGAAAGCCACGACATATCGCCAAAGATAAAGGCTACCAAATCGAAGCGGAATATGCCAATCAAAGCCCAGTTGATTGCACCGATGATGGCAATGGTAAGGGCAGTACCGTCCAAAAATTTATTTCCCATTTGTCTCCCTCTTTTCTGCGCGGCATTTAAAGTCCCGGCTATACTAATATCTGCAATAAAGGCTGATTTATGCATTGCCTGGAGATTCGGCAGAGCTGAAATTTCTGGCAGAAACGAGACAAATCATGAAAAATCAGCGATAAAAACGGAATATACCGAATACCTTGCCCAGAATCTGGCAGTCGTCCACGATGATGGGTGCCATGGAGTCGTTCTCGGGCTGCAGGCGGATATGCCCATCCTCTTTATAAAATGTCTTCACCGTGGCGGAATCGTCGATCAGGGCCACCACGATCTCCCCGTTGCTGGCCGTGCTGCAGGCGTTGACAAAGACCCTGTCGCCATTGAAGATTCCCGCGTTGACCATGGAATCTCCCCGGACATTGAGCACGAAGGACTCGCCGCTTGGCACCAGGTTCGCCGGCACAGGGAAATAATCCTCGATATTCTCCTCCGCAAGGATAGGCTGCCCTGCGGCCACATTGCCGATGATGGGAAGGTTCACCATCTCCGTGCGTATCATCTGGAAGCTGTCGTCACAGATTTCGATGGCCCTTGGCTTGGTAGGGTCTCTGCGGATATAACCGTTCTTCTCCAGAGTCTCCAGATGGGAATGGACGGAAGAGGTGGACTTCAGGCTCACGGTCTCACAGATTTCACGGACTGTAGGCGGATAGCCTTTCTTCAGTATCTCATCCTTGATGTAATCGAGTATTTCCTGCTGCTTGGCTGATATCTTTCCAGATGCCATATATTTACCTCCTGTCAAAGCCGTTTCATTATCCTGTTCATTTGCTATCTCAAGCTTATCACAAATGAGAAAAAAAAGCAAACATATATTCCAAAAATATGTTCGCTTTTTGTTGACAAACAGATGTTCTTGTATTATAATCCAAAACAGAACAGATGTTCCGGAACATATGAGCGTTTCAGGGACAGGGAGGAGAGCAGGATCATGAGAGGGCAGAAGAGCGTCAGCAGGATGAACAACGGGGAACTGAGGTTTTACAGATGTATGCTGAGGCTGCGCAGAGAGCGCCGCCGCCGCTTGTTGATTTCCATGTTCGCCATGCTGGCGATCACCTGTGTCATCATAACAGGCAGCATATATTGTTCTTCTATAAAGAGCCATGCCGGAAGCGGCTTTAAATATTATACCAGCATCACCGTTGAGACGGGCGAGACCCTCTGGAGCCTCGCCGACGAATACATTAATTATGACCATTATAAGGACAAGAACAGGTATATCGCCGAAGTCCAGAGCATCAACCACCTGGACGGCGCCGGTACGCTCATGGCCGGACAGACATTGATCGTCCCCTATTATTCCGATGAATATGTAGAATGACGAACAGCGGAAGGTAGCAGCTATTTCTCCGACGGCTTTTCCCGGAGCCTTACGTACTGGGCAGCCCTGCGGCGGTTGGCATCCTGCTGGGCGGCGTAATGCTTTCGCGTGGTGTTGACATCCTTATGGCCGAGGACGTCCGCTACCAGGTAGATGTCGCCTGTCTCCTGATAGAGGTTCGTGCCGTAGGTGCTCCGCAGCTTGTGTGGCGTAATCTTTTTGAGGGTGGTCACCCTGGAGGCATATTTCTTGACCAGGTTCTCCACGGCCCGGACTGTCATCCTGCGGTTCTGTAGGGAAAGGAACAGTGCGTTTTCATGGCCATCCAGAGGAATGATCTGTTCGCGCTCCTCCAGATAGTCCAGGAGCGCGGTCTCTACCTCCTCGCCGAAATAGACTATGGCTTCATACCCGCCCTTTCGGCGTATCTTGATGCCGCATACGTCAAAGTTGACATCCTGGAGATCCAGCCCTACGCATTCCGATACACGGATGCCGGTTCCCAGGAGCAGGGTCAGCAGGGCCACGTCCCTTATTTTTGTCTTTTTATGATATTCCAGTTCCTTTTTGGTAAGCTTGGTGCCGTCTTCCACCTGATCCAACAGGATTGCCACCTCATTGGGCTCCAGGCGTATGATTTCCTTGTCGTGGAGCTTTGGCAGGGACACAAGGGAGGCCGGATTGTTCTTGAGCATCTCAGCCTTGTAGAAATAATTGTAGAAGCTGCGCAGCGCGGCCAGCTTTCTGGATTTTCCCCGCTCCGCGTTTGTGATGTCCTTGCCGTCCTTCTGGTACAGGGACATATATTCCAGATATTCCTCGATATCGAGATGTGTCAGCTCGTCCAGAATCGAAAAGGGGAAGTCCCTGATCTCGATTTTCCTGCACAGGGCGTTCTGTTCATGGAGATATTCAAAGAACAGCCGGATATCGTAGGCGTAGGCCAATCTGGTGCGGGCGGAGGTGTATTCCTCGATTCCCCGGAAGAAGGTCTTGCAGAAAGGGGGAAGGGTCTCCAGCACGGCCCTCATCTTCAGGATATTTTGTTTGTTCTGTTCGTCATGGTAATTATGTTCATTTAAAACTGCCATCGATTCCCCAACCTTTCATTAATGAAGAAATGCCTTCATTGCTGTTTCGAATTGCCGTGAACATCCGCTCCTTTACCCCGGGATTTTCCTGGTTCAACTGACGGAGCAGATTCTTTACATACTCACGTTTGGTATATCCGTCTGCGGGACAGGGGCTCTTTACTACAGGTACGCCGTACTTATGGACGAAGCCGATGACATCCGATTCATTCATGTACAGCAGAGGGCGGATGACCGTGAGCTGCGTCCTGTCCAGGTATGTGACCGGGGAAAAGGTATGGAACCTGCCCTCGAAGATAAGGGACATCAGCATGGTCTCCACCACATCGTCCTTGTGGTGGGCATAGGCGATTTTTTGGCACCCTGCCTCCTTGATTGCCTGGTTCAGGGCGCCCTTGCGCATCTTGGCACAGAGAGAGCAGGGGTTGTCCTCTTTACGCTGCTCAAAAATTATCTGGGCGATGTCCGTCTGTACAATGGTGTATTCCACTTCCAGTTCCCGGCACAGATCCTTGATCTTATCCAGATTTAGGTTCTGGAAGCCCAGGTCTACCGTGACGGCATGGATGTCGAAATGTTTCGGATAGAATCGCCTCAGGCTGTGGAGCGCATACAAAAGCGTAAGGCTGTCCTTGCCGCCGGAGATGCCGATGGCAATCTTATCCCCCTCCTCTATCATCTGATAGTCGTCCACTGCCTTGCGGACATAGCTTAATACCTGCTGTAGTTTCATATGTTCCCTGCTCTTTCCTGATATGTTTTTATGTTCCATATTATTTTAGTATGTTTAAGAAATAAAGACAATAGGTAATTTAGAGAGTACCCATTATATTTTATTTCCGATTGGATATACTTTTATCAGAGCATTCCATGGAAGAAGAGCATTCCATGGTACAATTTAAGGAGGAATCAATATGGTAAAATTTGCGGAAAGTGTTACAAAGGACAATCTGATGAGGGCTTTCGCCGGAGAGAGCCAGGCGAGGAACAGATATACCTTCGCCGCCTCACAGGCGAAGAAAAACGGCTTGTATGTCATCAGCGCGATTTTTGGCTATACGGCTTCTCAGGAAAAGGAGCATGCGGAAATTTTCTACAATCATTTAAAGGATCTGGCAGGAAGCACCATTACCGTGGACGGCGGCTATCCCGTAGACATCTCGGATGATGTATGGCATCTTTTGGATAAGGCGCAGCACAATGAGTATGAGGAGCATGACCCCATCTACAGGTCTTTCGGGGAAACCGCGAAGAAGGAAGGCTTTGACCAGATAGCGTCCTCTTTTCTGCAGATTGCGCAGGTTGAAAAGGTTCATGGAGACCGCTTCGGAAGATATGCCCAACTGCTCAAGGAGGGAAAACTCTTTGTGTCGGATGTGGAAGAGGAGTGGATGTGCCTGAACTGCGGTTTTGTGTTCAAGGGTACAAAGGCGCCTAAGGCCTGTCCGGTATGCCGCCATGACCAGGGGTATTTCATCCGTTTTGAACTGTCGCCTTTTGAGGGAAGAATCTGCTAGGATTTGCCGGGAAATTTGCCGGGATATAAAATTTTATGTGGAAAAAAGAAAATTTTTGGAAATCTTCGGAAAGCCCACTTGTTATGCGAAGAAATTAAGTGTATTATAATGAAAGAAGTGCATTCCATTGGAAGAAGTGTATTCCAATGAAGAAGAGCATTCATATGAAGATGCATTCCAGATAAAAGGCATTCCATGGCAGATTGCATTTGGGGAAGCTTACAAGAAAGGGCACCTGTATGAAATTCAATAAAGACAGTAAATATATTCGATGGGGATTGACGGCCTTTGCCGTCATAGCAGGAGGAATCACTTTTTATTATTTCATTTTCCACAGCACGAACATCAAGCTGGGCGTCGGCAGGATACTGGATATCCTGAAACCAGTTCTGTTTGGGCTGGCCACGGCATATCTGTTGACTCCTGTATTGAATTTCGTAGAGAACAAGGTTCTGACACCGCTTCTGGATAAATGCAGCATAAAGAGAAGCAGAAGACGCAGGGTATTCATCAGGGGAACCGGCATATTGATTACGGCCTTCTTGTTCGTGGAGTTAATCTATATGCTGGTTTCCATGCTGATTTCGCAAATCATCCCCAGCGTGCAGGGCATCATCGATAACTTTGATTCCTACAGCTCCAATGTCACGGCGTGGATCGAGCAGACCCTGGAGGACAATCCGGAAATTGGCAGCTATGTGACGAAGACTTTCGACCAGATGGAAGACCAAATCAACGATTTGATCAAAAATATCCTCCCGAATACCGCCTCGCTGATCAAGACAGTATCCCTCAGCGTAATCAGCGTAATCGACGTCCTGTGGGATTTCATCATCGGCTTCATCATATCGATTTATGTGCTTGCGAACAAGGAGCGCTTCGCAGCCCAGGCAAAGAAATCGGCATACGCTTTATTTGAACAGGATACGGCCAATATTGTGATAAGGAATTTCCGCTTTACCCACAGGACGTTTATCGGTTTCCTGAGCGGGAAGGTTCTGGATTCCATAATAATCGGCATCCTGTGCTTCGTTGGTACGTCTCTCATGGGCACGCCCTATGCCATGCTGATAAGCGTGATTATCGGATGTACGAATATCATTCCTTTTTTCGGGCCGTTTCTGGGCGCGATTCCCAGCACTGTCCTGATTTTCGTAGTAGACCCCATGCATCCGCTGAACTGCGTCTATTTCGCATTGTTCGCCCTGGCGCTCCAACAGTTTGACGGCAATATCCTTGGCCCCAAGATACTGGGCAATTCCACCGGCCTGACCGGATTTTGGGTCATTTTTGCAATCACCTTCTTCGGAGGCCTGTTGGGCGTATTCGGGATGATTGTAGGAGTGCCGATCTTTGCAGTCATCTATGCGGCCGTAAGGGCCTTCGTCAATACGAAGCTGGATAAGAAGCATCTGCCGAAAGATACAAACCAGTACGAATCTGTGGAATACATAGACGAGAAGGGGATACATCCCATGGTTCCGGAAGGAAAATCGGCCAGGCAGGTCAATGGATTCCACATCAACAGGGGAGAAGTGCGTTCCCGGGACAAAAAGACGAAAGGTGACGATAAAGACAAATGAGATTTCTAGTACAGAGAGTGAAAGAAGCCGATGTGACCGTAGACAATCAGGTCATCGGAAGAATCGGGCAGGGCTTTTTGGCGTTCGTAGGCATCAGCGCCGCTGACGTGGAAGGGCCTTCCCCTGAGAAAATAGCGGATAAGATGGTAAAGAAGCTGCTGGGGCTGCGGATTTTCAGCGATGAGAACGGCAAGACCAATCTGGACCTGAAATCCGTGGGAGGACAGCTACTTATCATTTCCCAGTTTACCCTCTATGCGGATTGCCGGAAAGGCAACAGACCGTCCTTCGTGAACGCTGCGCCACCTGACGCCGCAAACAGAATCTACGAATATATCCTGAAAAAATGCAGACAGGAGATACCGACAGTGGAAAGCGGAAGCTTTGGCGCACACATGAATGTCTCCCTGGTCAATGACGGCCCCTTCACAGTAATCCTAGACTCTAATGAATTAAACCTTCAAATGAATTAACCTTCCTGCTGCACGACATAGGCCGCCGGGAGCAGGTCCTAAATAAGAAAATGACGATGAAGCTTATGAAGCTCGCCAGCAGGGACGCCGTGATCTTCAATAAATCAATTTGCTGCAGCACGGATCCGGCCGAAAGGAGGGACGCCACCCTGCGGAGCCGGGCAGCGCCGCAGGGTGGAAAGAGCATGGAGGCCGCCAACAGAAAAAAGAGTGGAACAATGCTGGAGCATGTGGTATAATGTCCTCGTTGTCCTAGCCGAAATCCTGACAACAGGAAGGAGGTGGGCACATGGACATAATTACCTCTTTACTGGCGACCGTCCTGGGCGGTGTGATTGTACACTACATCGTCAAATGGCTCGACGGCGGCCACAAGGACAACTAATGGGCCTAGTGGGTGACCTGCCACTATAAAAGAAGGGAAGAACCCCCTGACTGTGCTAGCACACGGTCAGGGGGTTCGTTCTTTGTCACATGGACCTAAGCAATTACCTCTTTGCCTATCGGCATTATAGCATATGCACATCCCGATTGCAATATTCCCAGGGAAAATTAATAAATTAATTTCCTGTAGACGAAGACACCGGCAAAATCTTTCCGCTATCCAGAACTATTCGTTAAACTATCCTTTTGCGAATAGTTGGATGCGGCACCCCACTTACCCCTCCGCAAAGAAATAAGCCGCCATCTGTGCCCGCGAGCTGAAGCTTTCCGTTTCCAGCAGCCGTTTGATTTCTTCCTTGGTATAGAACCTGGCTTCAATCTGTTCGTTTTCCGAAGTGTGGTCCTCGAAATCGCCTTCGGCCTCCACAAAGGCGATGTAGGTGGTTGTATCGGAAATGGCGACGGCTGCAAAGGACGGGGGCAGAATCTTTTTGATTTTTTTGACTTTCAATCCGGTTTCTTCATAGAGCTCCCTTGCGACGCATTCCTCAATGGATTCGCCGGGCTCGAGCATTCCGGCGCACAGGTTGTATATCGTGCGGTTGACGCCCATTCGGAATTCATGGAGAAGGAGCATCCTGTCCCCATAGGTGGCTACAATGGACACACCGCTTGGCTTGCCGCCAACATCCTCTATGCCGGCGAGTTCCCGGCGGCTGACCATTTCGTACTTCTTTTCCCTGCCAGCCTTATTTCGATAAGTAAGTTCATAGTTCTTCAGATATTTTCCGTCCCTGACCTTTTCAAATTTTGTCAATTCCATGACTTTTCCAGACTCCTTTTTATAAATTCCCCCACTTTTTCAAAAAGCTATTGACAACCCTTTTCTTCATTTACGAGACAGCTTTTACAATACATCCGAAAAATGAAGCTGTTCCCGCAGCGGTTTGCTGATTTTTTTCCGGGTAATCTCCACCAGACCCAGCGGCGTCATGTCTACAACTGTAGTCTTTACTTTGTCCCGCTTTACAAGGGACTTCAGCACACAGAGTAGCTGTGCATTGTCGCCGGGCGACTGCATGTTTATGAAATCCACGATGATAATGCCTGAAAGGTTCCGCAGCCGAAGCTGGAACGCCACTTCTTCCGCCGCCTCCAGATTGATGCTGCGGTATGTGTCCTCAGGATTCTTCCCATCCTCGCACTTCCCGGAATTCACGTCTATGACTGTCAGGGCCTCCGTGGGCTCTATGACCAGATAGCCGCCTGATTTCAGCCATATCCTGGTCTCCAGCGCCGGTTTCAGCTTCCCCTCGATGCCATACAGCGCGGAAAGGGAAAGCATGCTGTCCTGGTACAGACGCACCGGGACATCCAGGGCATTCTCCTTCTCATAGTGCATGATCTGCTCATAAAGCGGCCTCTGATCCGTGATGATTTCCCATGATGGGGCCTCTTCGGATGCCGCGCCATTGAACGAAAACTGCATCAGCGTGGCTTCCACCTCTGTATTCGCCTTTCTCAGACAGGAAAAGCAGTTCCGGTATCTGGCAAAATAAAGCAGCCTGATATACTGTGCGGCCAGGTCGTAGAAATGTTCCAGCAGCTCTTCCGCACTCTCCTGTTCCGCAGCCTTTGTACGGACGATCATTCCGGTGGAAGGCAGGACAAAGGACATGAGTTCGAGGCTTTCGGATTTCAGGCGGCTCAGCCAGGCATCCGACAAAAGCGCCCGGCATTCCTGTACCAGGCAGTCGCCTTGGCCTGTGCCCAGAATCCCTGCATCCCGCAATATCCTGTGCAGGAGTTCCCTTCGTTTTTTGCCGAGTTTTGTGGAGTAGCATACTCTCTTTGAGCCCATTGTCAGCACAAAATACTCATTGGACAGGGAAATCTGGGTGGTCACGGAGGCCCGTTTCGACTTCTGGGCATCCCGGGTGACCTGGACAAGGATTTCGTCTCCCTCCAGGAGCCGCCCGTCTGCGATACGGTTCAAAGGGGCGTTCCAGGACGGCATCGCATTGATTTCCTTCAGGGAGAGGAAGCACAGCTCCCCTTTTTCGATTTCCACAAAGCAGGCATTGATGTTCTTGACTATGTTCTTGACTTTGCCGATGTAGACGGAGCCTATCTTGCTGGGAATCTGGGGGAAAAAGGATGCCTCCACCAGGCGGTTGTTCTGTATGGCCAGAGCGCAGCGCTGTCCGCGATAGGATGTGAAAAGCAGCTTCCCCTGGTCTGTGGTCTTACGCAGCGTCGTCTCTTCTTCCGTAAGGGTTACAGAGGATTTTGGCGCAATGCTTCTGCTCATGTCATCAATCTCCTTTGCCATACAGGGAATATTCTTCTTCCGGGGAATGATTTTCTTCCACGGAATGCCCTTCTTCCATGGAATGCCCTTCTTCCACGGAATGCCCTTCTTCCATGGAATGCCCTGTTCCGACCGCGTCCAGGGGGACAAGCACACGCTCTGATGTAACAAGTATCCGCTCCGATGCAGCGGTATCATGGGAGGAGGGCATTTCGGCGTACACCTCTTCCCTGGTGATCATAAGCGCATTTTCCTGCAGGCTTTCCCCCTGTTCCGCAAGCATTGCCTCTATCACCTGGACAGGCTTGATATTTCCGCTGCTGGAGGCATCTACCAGCATACGGATGACCATGCGCCCGCCGGTCTGCCCCTCTTCCATACAGAAGTCCTCCATACAGACGGCAAGCTGAAAGATGCCGGGCCTGATGTCCACCTCCCGTTTTCCTTTCTTCGTCTCCTTGGTGACCAATATCTGCTCCCTGGACAGAAAGGTAGGCAGAGCCGCGGCCAAATCCGCCCCAGGCTCTCTGCCTTCGCGGAAGCGCACTGTGTAAGCCGCCGCTGCCACGCTGGCCATGGCGTTTCCGGCGGCATCCGGCAGTATCTTTACGGATGTGACCTCTATTCCGGGCGCGCTGACGGCATTCAGCCGCTCCAGGACGTCTGCGCAGGAGGTGATGGAATGGACCTCGATATCCATATATTCCCCATTGCTGGTCAGCCCTACGCCGAGAGGAGCGGCGAAGGCCATGACCTGGTGAGGGCTGAAGCCCCTGGAATACACCACATCAATCTGTGCCCTGCGTATGGCCTTTTGAAAGAAGCGCATGACATCCAGATGTCCGGTATAGCGGACGGGGCCATATTTTCTGAACTTAATACGGAGTCTCATAAGAATGCGTCCTTCCCGGGAGTTTTTCTCCCTGTTGCTGGCTGTCTTGCCGCCTGAATGCGGCGCTGCGGAAAATGGCTGTGCCGCATCCCGCCGTATATCCGGGACAGCCCTGGCTTATCTGGGCTCGAGGCAGATGCCTCCTCCGAACCTGGCAGCGCCGCAGCCCTGGCATTTCTGCTTGCAGTTTTCGGAGGTCTCTTCCCGCTTCGCCTTTTCCCACTCCCGCTTCAGAAATTCCTTCGTGACACCGCAGTCGATGAAGTCCCAGGGAAGGATCTCGTCCAGAGGCCTTTCCCTGTGGGTATAGAAATGGACAGCGAGGCCGTATTCCTCCATGGCCTCCAGCCATCTGTCATTGTCGTAATATTCTCCCCAGGCGTCATAGAAGCCGCCCTTTTCATAGACCCTGCGGATGACGTCACACAGCCGCCTGTCGCCTCTGGCCAGGACTCCCTCCATGACGCTGGCATCGGCCTCATGCCAGTTGTATTTGATGCTCTTCTGGTTCAACTGTTCGGAGATGGCAGTCCTGGTCAGATAGGCCTTGTCCAGGAAGTCCTCTTTGGTGCACTGGGCCGCCCACTGGAAGGGGGTAAAGGGCTTTGGCACGAAAAAGGAGGTGCTGGCTACGATCTGCACTCTCCCGCCCGCCCTGCGCTCCTTGGGGACGGTATCAAAATAGGTGGCCGCAATCTTGTTGGACAGCTCGGCGATTCCCCGGATATCCTCCTGGGTCTCCGTGGGCAGCCCCAGCATGAAGTAGAGCTTCACCCTTGTCCAGCCCCCCTCGAAGGCCAGCGCGGCCCCCTTTAAGATGGCTTCCTCCGTGAGGCCCTTGTTGATGACGTTCCGAAGGCGCTGGCTCCCCGCCTCGGGTGCGAAGGTCAGACTGGACTTCTTCACGTCCTGGACCTTGCTCATGACATCCAGGGAGAAAGCATCGATGCGCAGGGACGGCAGGGAGATGTTCACATGCCTCTTGCTGCACTCCTCTATCAGGAAATCCACCAGCTCCGGCAGCCTGGAGTAATCGCTGGAGCTTAAGGAGCTTAAGGAAATCTCCTCATATCCGGTGCCGTCCAGCATCTCCAGGGCATATTTTTTCAGGGTCTCCACGTCCCTCTCTCTGACAGGGCGGTACAACTGGCCTGCCTGGCAGAAGCGGCAGCCCCGGATGCAGCCGCGCTGGATTTCCAGCACCAGGCGGTCCTGGGTGACCTTGATGAAGGGGATGACGGGCTTAGTGGGGTAACAGGCATCCGTCAAGTCCATGACGATTTCCTTCACAATGGTATCCGGGATGCCTTCTTCCAGGGGGAAGAACCGCTCTATGGTGCCGTCCTCCCTGTAGGTGACATCGTAGAAGCGCGGCACATACAGGCCGGGAAGCTTTGCCGCCCTGCGCAGGAATTCCACCCGCCCCAGGTTCCGGTCCCGGCAGTCCTCATACAAGGTCAGGAGCTCACGGTATCTCGTCTCTCCTTCTCCGATGTAGAATATATCAAAGAAATCCGCCAGGGGCTCCGGATTGTAGGTACAGGGCCCGCCGCCGATGACGATGGGGCAGTCTTCTCCCCGGTCAGTCGCTTTTAAGGGAATCTGGGCCAAATCCAGCACCTGGAGCACATTGGTGTAGCACATCTCATACTGCAGCGTAATGCCCAGAAAGTCGAACTCCTTTACGGGATCCTGGGATTCCAGCGCGAACAGAGGGATGTGCCGGCGGCGCATGACGGCGTCCAGATCCACCCAGGGGGAATAGACCCGCTCGCACCATACATCCTCCATGGAATTGAACATGTCATACAGAATCTGTATCCCCAGATGGGACATGCCGATTTCGTACACATCCGGAAAACACATGGCGAACCGGACTTTCACTTCCTCCGGATCCTTCATGACCGAATTGTACTCGCCGCCAATATACCTGACGGGCTTCTCTATGCTCATCAGGATGTCATCGCTCAGCGCCAGCTTCCGGGGAGCGCCCTTCCCGCATTCTGTAGAATGTTCCCGTGCAATAGCCGTCATACATCTCTCTCCTTTTGGATCAGCCTAAAAGCTATTTCCATATCTCTTTCATCCGTTTCACATCCGCGCCGGTAATCTCCTGGTCAGAGTAGCGGGCCCGCTCATACAGCTCCGCCATACCGTTTACCTCCAGCTTCCGCTCCCACTCTCTGGCGGTGTAAAGCCCAAGGCCGGACTTGTCCCCGGCATCCATCCTGGCGGTGGCGGCGGTCAGCTTCTTTTTATAAAGCTTCCGGATCCGCTCCCTGGGGGAAAGCGCGGTGAACAGCCCGGATATTTTTTTGTCCTTGTCTTTCACTATCTCGCATTTCTCCCGGAAGTCGTAGGCCTCTCCTGTCTGGATCTCCTGGCTCTGATAACGGAATACCATGTATTTCTGGACTAATTTAAACAGCTTCCAGAGCAGCACCCCTGCGCCGATCAGGGCGGCGGCCCCGAAGAGGACGATTGCGATGAACTCCAGAACCTCCCAGAGCCAGAAGGGCTCCTCCCCGGGCGGCAGCCCCATGCCCCCCATATCCCCGGAGGGCATTTCCGCCGGCGCAATCTCCGCCACCTCCTCCGAATGGGAGCCCCGGGAGAACAGGAAGCGCAGGAATTTCAGCAACAGATCCCCTATGGGCCTGAGGATTCCGGCCAGCCATTCGAACTGTGTGCTGAGCACCAGGATGCCTATCCCCGCCAGGGTATATCCCAGAACCAGGCCCATGCCGGAATGGAACATTTCCGCCGCAGGAAGGAAGCCGGCGCTGCTTTTGTTCATGGACAGGAAGTCCAGATAATGATCCATGAAATAAATGACGAAATAGAGCGCGATGACTCCGATCAGAGTAATGTTGTAGTAATTCTCCCAGCCCCTTGTGCCCTGATAATACTGGAACAGCGCAGTGACGGCCGACAGCACCACTCCCACCGCCAGGGGCATGCCCTCGGAATATACGGTGCTGTGCTTCAGGCGCAGCAGAAGGGAATGGATGATATAGCCGATGACACAGGCCATACAGGCGACCCTGGTCAGAACCGACTGGCCGGATAGGGCGAAAACCAGAACAGCCATGCCCAGATGGACCAGCAGGAACAGGAGGAGATTCCTCACCTTGCAGCGGAACACGAAGAAGGCCAGGGGAATCAGGCTGCACAGGGCCCACAGGGCCAGGCTGGGGTCTCCTGTTCCGAGTAGCTTCTTCATCACTCCCATAACCGTCAGAAGCAGGGGGAACAGCATCCAATGGTTCATCTGCTCTGTCAGGAACTCATTAACGATTTCAATCCGCTTTATATTCATTGGAATCCTTTCTTCCATGGAATGCTCTTTCTTCCATGGAATGCTCTTTCTTCCATTATAATACCCTTTCATGCCTCAAAATAAATGACTTCAATCCGTTTCTGAAGCTCCGGCGGGAGCTCCGGCTCCTTATTGCCCAGCACAGGGTAGAACCATGTGAAGGGATTGCCGGTCTCCTCATACCGGTCCAGGAGCGCCACGAAGTCATCGTACCGGTTGGGAGCCACGAAGCAGGTGTAGGCCCCTTTGGACTCCTGGAACAGCTTCTCCTCGAAGGTCTCCACAAAGCCTGCGGTCGGCTGGGCGGTGTCGATTCTGGCCAGGGCGCGGTAGATGAAGTCCATCTGCCCTTCGCTGGCCTTGCCGTCCACGCTCAGGGGCTGGTGGGTCAGGATGTCCACGCCGTTCCCGTAGCAGGAAATCTGCATCCCCTGCTGCAGGAAATGGAGGCACAGCGATACCACGATCCGCAGGGACATTTCCACGGCCTCCTCTTTTTTCAGGATATTGTCGTCCTGAATGTTGAAGAAGATGCGGACGCTCTTCAGGGAGGTATAACCCATCTGGTTCACTTTGAAATCCCCTGTCTTGGCGGTGGCCTTCCAGTTGATGCTGCGCATGTCGTCGTAGGGCTGGTACTCCCTAATGCCCCGGTATTCAAAGGGATCCTCCAGCAGATGGCGCCTGGTGAGCATCTCCCCGTTCAGCTGGACGAAGGACTGGCGCAGCCTCCTGCTGTCATAGGGCTTCGGATATACGTAGAGCTCCGCCCTGACAGGCTGGTCCGCTACCATCTGCCCGAGGAAGAACAGGTCGGATGCCACCAGGCTGATTTCGTCTATGGTATAATACCCTCTTTTTCCCCCGGTAAACCGCAGGGTGCGGGTCACTCTCTCGCCGCCGCTGATGCGGAATACGTCATTGCGGTAATACTGATCCGTGGTGCGGGAGCCTTTTTCGTTGCCGAATATCAGATGCCTGTCTGTCTTGAACTTCACCTTCAGCATGGACAGGGGGAGCCTTTTTCTGTTTTCGATGATTTCCCTCAGCTCTCCCTGCTCTCCCTCAAAGATATGGTTCGTCCCGAAGCTGAGGGAAATCCCCAGGTGCTTCTGCCAAAGCTTTTCGTAAAGACGCCTCTGGGCGATGAAAAGGAGGTAGGCGATAAGGCCGATTCCCAGTAGTTTGATCATTTCAATACCTCGTCTTTACGCACGAAACTCCTCGGTGGGCACAGGGATGTTTCCAAGTATCTGCTCCATCCATTTCACGGTATTCTCTGTGCCGCCGGAGCCATAGCCCAGCACGAGCCTGTGGGCCAGCACGGGAACCGCCAGCGCCTTGATGTCGTCCGGGGCCACATAGTCTCTGCCGTCCAGATAGGCATAGGCCTTTGCGCAGCGCAGCAGCGCCAGGTTCCCCCGGGGGCTGACGCCCATGACGACCTGCTCTCCCGTCCTGGTGGCCTCCACGATGTCCACCATGTATTCCTGCACGCATTTATGTACGAAAATCCGTCCGGCCTCCTCTCTGGCCGCGGCCAGCTCCTCCAGGGTCAGGACGCTTTCCAGCTCGGCCAGGGGCTCCTTATCCATGTATTTCTCCAGGATGGCCAGTTCTTCTGCCCTGTCCGGCAGACCCATGGAAAGCCGCATCATGAAGCGGTCCATCTGGGCCTCGGGCAGGGGGAAGGTTCCCGTGGTCTCCACCGGGTTCTGGGTGGCGATGACGAAGAAGGGCTTCCCGGGTACATAGGATTCCCCGTCGATGGTGACCTGGCGCTCCTCCATGCACTCCAGCAGGCCGGCCTGGGTTCTGGGGGTGGCGCGGTTGATCTCATCCGCCAGAAGGATATTGGTGAATACAGGCCCCTTGCGCAGGATGAATTCGTTCTTCTGCCTGTCGAAGACGTTCAGTCCCGTGATGTCGCTGGGCAGAAGGTCCGGCGTGAACTGTATCCTTGCAAAATCCGCGCTGATGCTCCTGGCCAGGGTCTTGGCCAGCTTGGTCTTGCCTGTGCCGGGCACGTCCTCCAGCAGTACGTGTCCGTCCGCCAGAAGCGCCGTCAGGAGCAGCCTGGCGGTCTGTTCTTTTCCTACGATGACCTTGGCGATGTTGGACAGGATCTTATCCCCCAATTCTTTTCCGTTGCTTCCCATTTTTTGTTTCCCTCTCTTCCACTGGAATGCTTTTTTTCCATTCTATCATAATGCCGTCCAAAATGCCATATTTTTAAATAAGCTTTCTTACTCTTTTGAAGGAATCTCAATATGAGCGATGCGACTATGGAACAGAAGCTGCGGCTGGTGCAGCAGGTGCGCTCCCGGTATCAGGAGGATCAGTATGACCTGTCCAACAGGGAGCGGATATTGTACGGGAGGACCAGTATCAGTCCGGAAAGGGCCGCCGGATACGGCTCTTATTATGATGATTACTACCCGGAGGGGGCCTTGCCCGGGGAAGGGGCGTCGTCCTTCCGGCTGCGGCTCTTCCTCGCCATGTTCCTGGTGATGCTTGTGATTGTCATGGACGTGAACGGCATAGCGGTGGCCGGAATCACCGCGGAGAAGATCTACGAGGTGATTTCGGCCGACTATGAGGAGGTGCTGGAAACCTGGGTGGAAGCGATTTCCTCCAATGTCCGGAAGTGAGCTGGCCGGTCAGGAGGGTTCTGCGCCTATAATGTGCCGCAAAGGTAGGCGTAGGCCTTCAGGATGGTTTCCTGGCGCTTCCCGGCGATGAAGTAGAAATCCATCTGCCTGTGGTTCTCCGTATAGAGATAGGAGCCGTAGGCCGGGATGTCGCAGACAAAGGCGGGATGCTCTGTGGCCGCCAGGATGCCGTACCCTCTGTCGGAGAGGAAAAAGGGCAGCCCATCTCCCCCCTGCTGGGAGATATATCTGGCGCCGCCCCGCAGGCTCAAGGAGGGCTGGCCCTTCATGCCGAAGCCGTAGAGGCGTTCGTCCCTGGCCCAGTCCAGGTAGAGCCATGTGCGCTGTTTTCTGTCCGCGGCCGTCTCTATCTGGCGGCATTCCCTGGGGCGCTCCGCCAGCAGCAGCCGGGGCTTCGCCCTCCCCGCGGAATCCTCTTCTTCCGTCAGGGCCAGGTAGCGGACCGCGCCGGTTGCCTTGTCCACCTGGAGCAGCAGTTCATCGGTGGTGAGCTCTACCAGCTTGCCTGTGTCCTTGTACATCCAGAATTTATCCGTCCGGTCTACCGCGATGGCGGGATGAACGGTGCCGTCAGGCTGGCCGCCCCGGAGGAAGGAGACTCTTACGATGGCGCTTCCCACCGGGCTCAGCCGCAGGGTTCCGTAACGGCTCTGGAGGTACAGGCCGTCGGGCTGCTTCGTGACCCAGCGGACGGAGAGGTCGATTTTGGCATGGCCCAGGGGGCGCAGCTTCTCGGTGGGCGGGATGTCGCCGAAGGCCGGAAGCGCCGGGCCGGGGCGGGCGGCGGTTCTTTCCGGAGCTTTCCGGGGCGCGGAGGTTCCCGGGGCTGTATGGCTGCCAGTGGCCGGTTGGGGCGGCTTCGGGCGGCTGTCCTGGGAAAATGCGGATGCCGGGGAAGATGTCCGGCTGCCAGTGGCCGGTCGGGGCGGCTCCGGGCGGGTGCCCTGGGAGAATGCGGGCGCCGGGGAAGCTGTCTGGGAGGCTCCGCTGGCTGGCGCGGCCTTTCCGGGTCTGCCGGAGGGCTCCGGGCCGCCGGTCGGCACAGTGTTCCGCACGATGGAGACCCTGCTCCTGATGGGCGAAGCGCTGACGGCTGCCCGCCTGTCAGATGCTGCCCCTGCGGTCGGCATCCGGCCTGGCCTTTCCGCATCTGGCCTGGCTGCTGCCGATTTTGCGGCAGAACCGCCGCCAATGCCATCGGTGCCTTCTTTTTCTCCGCCGGACAGCCTGCCCGCAGAGGCAGCATCGTCCCTTCCGCCAATTCTCCCTGCCGTTCCCGGGGGCGTGCGCATATCCCGTGAAGAAGACGTATCTGTCATATTTTTGTCCACAGGCTCCGGCGGCGCTTCCTTCCGCTCGGGAACCGGATCCGCAATCAGCCCCGTCAGATCCTTCGTGTGGAGCACGCACAGCTCATGGAGGGCCCTGGTGGCCGCCACGTAGAGGAGCTTGGCATGCCCGTCGTCCACGGGGTACTCCGCCCTTGTGGGGTCCAGGATCAGCACGGTGTCGAACTCCAGCCCCTTGGTATACTCCACCGGCAGCACCATGACGCCGTTTCCGAAGACCGCCTTTTCCAGATCGCTCTCCATGACTTCCAGGTACTGCCCCAGCTCCTTTGCGGCCCAGTTGGCCCCATGCTGGTTCCGGCAGACTACTGCGATAGTATCATGCCCCTTCTCCTGCCATGCCCTGCAGATATCCGCCGCCTCCCGGATGATGTCGCTCTCGCTCCTCTGGAGCACGGCCACCGGGCTGCCGTGGCGGATGATTGGCTCCACGGGATAGCTGGAAAAGCTTCCGTGGTGCAGGATCCTAGTGGCGAAGTCGGAGATTTCCACGGTGTTGCGATAGCTTTTCTTCAAAATACCGAAGCTGTCCATCTGGTCCGGCAGAAGCAGTTCCCGCAGCTCCTCCCAGTCGTTGAGGCCGAAGCCGAAGTGGATGTTCTGGGACACGTCCCCCATGACGGTGTAGGTGCAGTCCTTGATGCAGAAGTGCAGGACGGAGTAGGCCATCATGCCGAAATCCTGGGCCTCGTCGATGACGATGTGGTGGGCCTCGCTGATGACCTCCGTCTCCTTGATCCTCTTGTAGAGGTAGGCCAGGGCCGCCAGGTCGTACACATCGAACTCATCCGCCGGGATGTCCACCGCTTTTCCCTTCAGGGCCTGGAGCTCCAGGAATTTCCGGTACAGGTCGTAGATGGAGCCTTTCCAGACTTTTCCGCCGTACCGGCCCCGATAGGCCTTCAGGATGGCCTTGCGCTCGGGCTCCGTGTACTTCACTCCCTTGCCCAGGAACTCTTCCTTTATCTTGATGATCAGCCGGTCGTTCAGCATGTTGATCTTGTTCTGCATGGAGACCTTCGGGTTCTGGAGGATGTATCGCTCCACGGCTTCGCCGTCCACCAGCAGGATCAGGTCGTGGGGATCGACCTTTTTCCCCACGGTCTCGTCATAGACACCGCTTTTGCCGTCCCGAAGGCCCTCCACGAACTGCCGGGGATTCAGGTAGATGGATTCCCGCAGGATGCCCTCCCATTCCAGCTTGTCGCAGTAGGCCTGGAGGTCCCGGAACCAGCCCAGGCCGCCCTTTATGCTGCCCCGGTCTCCGCTCTGGCCGCCCCTCAGGATGCGGTATCTCTTCTCGTCCCAGTCCTCGTACAGGAGTCTGACGAAGAGCTCCTCCATGGTCATCTGCCGTATGCCGTACACGTCCAGGTCCGGCAGCACGCCCGTGATGTAGTTCAGCAATATCCGGTTGCTCCCCACGATGTAGAAGTCGTCCGGCTTGAAGCGGTCCGGATAATTGTACAGGATAAAGGAGATCCGGTGCATGGCCACGGTGGTCTTGCCGGAGCCCGCCACGCCCTGGACGATGATGTTGTGGTGGGGGGACTTGCGGATGATCTCATTCTGTTCTTTCTGGATGGTGGCCACGATTTCGCTGAGCACGGCCTGCTTGTTCTTGGCCAGATACTTGGTCAGCAGGTCGTCATTGGCCACGACTTCGCTGTCGAAATAGTCCAGGAGCTTGCCGGCTTCGATCTCATAGGTGCGCTTCAGCATCAGCTCGATGTCTATCCTCCTGTCGCCGGGGGCAGTGTAGCTGCATTTTCCCAGTCCGTTCTCGTAATAGGCATTGGCCACGGGAGCACGCCAGTCTATGACGATCTGGTGGGTGGCGTCCTTCGCGATGCCGCCCCGGCCGATATAGAGGGATTCCACTTTGTCCAACGCCTCGTCCCGGAAGACGATCCGCCCGAAATAGGGCTTTCCCTGGGCCTTCTCATTGCGCTCCAGGGCCCGCTTCATGTGCAGGTGCATGGTGGTAAGGTTCTCCAGGGCGTTGATCAGCTCCGGGTTGTCGTCATGGAAATGATCCAGCATGACGTCGATCTCCGTGCTCATGTCATCCACCTGCCTGCCATAGCTTTCCAGATTGTCACGGATGACGGAAAGGGTCTGTTCCAGGAAAGCCTCCTCGGCCTGTCTGGTAGTGCCTTGTATTCGTTCCTCTTGCTTCATCAGTCGCTCCTTCCTTTTGTCAAGATTTTGTCAGTTTCCTGCGTGGGTCAGTCGCGTTCGCCTGTAGATTCAGCGTGTAGTAATAATTATAGGAAAAAAAGAAAAAAATACTAGACTTTTCTTTCATAATTTGGTAAAGTGTTATATAGAATCGTGCCTGAAAAAAGCTGCTGTTGAACAGCAGCTTTTTGACGTTATTTCATATATCCTTGAGGAGCCCCGCAGCCTACAGCTCATCATAAAACGTATAGCCGCACCTTCCGTTCTCCTTCGTGTGGTACAATGCCTGATCCGTCTGCTGGAACAGGTCGTCATAGAATCCCTTTTCCGAAAAAGCGATTCCCACACTGACAGAATATTTCGGGAAAACCGCCTCGTCTTCCGGGTGCTGCAGGATCTCGTTGATTGCTTCTATCTTGCTGCGGATGATTGGCTTTTTGTCCGGGCCTGTCTTTTCCATGATGACAGCGAACTCATCCCCGCCTATCCGGAGGACATAATCCACCTTTCTGAAATTCTCGTCCAGCAGCCTGGCGACTTTGATCAGGGCCTGGTCCCCCACGTCATGTCCGTAATTGTCGTTGATGGACTTGAATACGTCCACGTCGATGATCAGGAACGCGAGAGGTTCGGAGGATATGCGCAGCTGGGACTTCAATTGTTCAAAGGCCTGGCGGTTCAAAAGGCCGGTGAGGGCATCTCGCTCTGCCTTTTTGCGGAGCATGTTCTGCTGCTCCATGGTCATTTCATAGACATTGTTGTATGTAGCAGCCAGGTATTTGAATTCATAGGCACCGGTGATTTCCAGGAAGTTGTTGTTCTTGATGCAGTTCACATAGATCCGGATGGGCCGCAGGATCAGAACCGCTATCATGATATAGGAAAATATGACCAAAATCACCACCAAAACCGTGTAGATGCTCTGGCGGATCAAGGCGTTTTTCATGGTGCCCTCGCTCTCCGCCTGATCCCTCTCGCAGATTTCTATTACGCTCCGGGTGACATCGGACATTTTTGCCTCTATCTGGCCTTTCATGGTCCGGTATTCTTCCCCGAAGACCAGCTCCATGGAAGCGTCCGCCTGCTGCTGCGCCGTCCAGGACAGCTCTTCCTCTGTCAGCTGATAGTCCTGTATCTCCCGGGCAAGGCTGCCCATATCCTCACCGGCCGACAGGGCCGCCAGCTTCATGGAATGGATTTCCAGAACCATGAGCGCGTTGGACAGCTCCATGGCCTCTTTGGATGTGTTCAATGCATCCTCATTCCTTTCACGCAGATGGACCTCCAGCGCCTCCAGCGCCAAATCCCTTCTCCTGGTCTCATGCACCTCCGTAAAATATGCCTCCGCGTAGACATGGTCTTTCGTCACGGCATAGAGGCGTGCCTGGTCTGTAAGGTAGTTGGAGCCGAACAGGAGATCCCTGGCGTCTTCCTGGGCGAAGACATATTCCCTGGTCCGCTGGGCCAGCTCATAATAGTCCTCCATGACCTGAACGATGCCGATTCCGATCAGGACAGATATGATGAGGGTGAACGCCACCAGCCACAGGCTGAGGCTCTGAATCCGAAACCCCTTCAGGACACCTGTATTTTTCTCTTCCGGCAGGCCTGTCTTCTTTTCTTCTGTCATCTCATATGCTCCTCCAGTCATTTTCGCTTCATGAACCCTTACCCATTATAAATTACCATCTTGAAATTTACAAGATTTCAGACGGATAAATTTCAGACAGAATATTGCTTTTTATGCGGCAAATGCCCTGTACGGTTTCCCGTGCAGGGCATTTCGGTCGGACAAGAATCACACAGCGGCAAACCCTTTCTCCAAATCGGCGATGATGTCATCGATATGCTCCGTGCCGATGGAGAGCCGGATGGTGCCAGGCTTGATGCCCTGATCGGCCAGCTCCTCCGCCGTCAACTGGGAATGGGTGGTGGTAGCCGGATGGATGACCAGGCTCTTCACGTCCGCCACATTGGCCAGCAGGGAGAAAATCTCCAGATGGTCGATGAACCTGTAGGCCTCCTCCTGTCCGCCCCTGATCTCAAAGGTAAAGATGGAAGCGCCGCCATTGGGGAAGTATCTCTCATACAGCCTGTGGTCGGGATGGCCCGGCAGGGACGGATGGTTCACACACGCCACCTGGGGATGCCCGGCAAGGTACTCCACCACCTTCTTCGTGTTCTCCGCATGGCGCTCCAGGCGCAGGGATAGGGTCTCCACGCCCTGCAGGAGCAGGAAGGCATTGAAGGGGGAGATGGCAGCGCCGGTATCCCGCAGAAGGATGGCCCTGATATAGGTCACGAAAGCGGCAGGCCCCGCTGCGTCCACGAAGGAGATTCCATGGTAGCTGGGGTTGGGGTCGGCAATCGCGGGATAGTTCCCGCTGGCCTTCCAGTCGAATCTCCCGGAGTCCACGATGATGCCGCCCAGGGTGGTTCCGTGGCCGCCGATGAATTTGGTGGCGGAATGCACCACGATGTCAGCGCCGTGCTCGATCGGCCTGATCAGATAGGGGGTGCCGAAGGTATTGTCGATGACCAGGGGCAGGCCGTGGGCATGGGCAATCTCCGCGATGCGGTCGATGTCCGGGATGTCGCTGTTGGGGTTCCCCAGGGTCTCCAGGTACACCGCTCTGGTCTCAGGACGGATGGCAGCTTCCAGCTGCGCCAGGTCGTGGGCGTCCACAAAGGTGGTGCTGATGCCGTAGTGGGGCAGGGTATGCTCCAGCAGGTTGTAGCTGCCTCCGTAGATGGTCTTCTGGGCCACGATGTGCCCGCCGTCCTGGGCCAGGGCCTGGATGGCGTATGTAATGGCCGCCGCGCCGGAAGCCAGGGCCAGCGCCGCCGCGCCGCCCTCCAGGGCCGCGATCCTCTTCTCCAGCACGTCCTGGGTGGAATTGGTCAGGCGGCCATAGATATTGCCCGCATCCGCCAGGCCGAACCGGGCGGCCGCATGGGCGGAATCCCGGAATACATAGGATGTGGTCTGGTAGATGGGCACGGCCCTGGCGTCTGTGGCCGGATCGGGGCGCTCCTGTCCTACGTGTAGCTGCAGGGTCTCAAATTTGTATTGGCTCATTGTAGTCTCCTCCTTTGGAATGCGCTTTTACATGCTTCTGTAATTCGTTTTCCAGAATACACCTATTTGCCTACTATGTCAATAGGTTTATATAAAAACAGACTTGTAAGAGTTGCAGGAAGAGAGGAATTCTGCTACAATTCTTAGATAAGAAAGAAGACTTAGATAAGTAAAGAAGATCGGAGGTAGTTTTATGGCGGCACAGGGGACGAAACAGGACATGGGAAGCGGCAGCATCCCGAAGCTGATGCTGAATCTGGCGATTCCGGCGGTGGTGGCGCAGCTGATCAACATGCTCTACAATATCGTGGACAGGATCTACATCGGGCACATCCCGGACGCGGGGGCATCGGCGCTGACAGGCGTGGGGCTGTTCCTCCCTATCCTGATGATGATCAACGCCTTCGCCATGCTGGCGGGGTCAGGCGGCGCGCCCAGAGCGGCCATCGCCATGGGGAAGAAGGATCTGGAAAGCGCCCGGAAGATCCTGGGGAACTGTTTTTCCCTGCTGATGATCTTCTCCGTCATGCTGACGGTATTGTTCTATCTCTTTGCGCCGCAGCTGCTCCGGCTTTTCGGAGCCAGCGACGTGACGCTGCCCTACGCTCTGTCCTACGCCCGAATCTATATCCTGGGAATCGTCTTCGTGATGATCGTGATGGGGCTGAATCCTTTCATCACCACACAGGGCTTCGCCAAGTTCAGCATGCTCACCACGGTGGTGGGCGCTGTGTGCAATATCATCCTGGATCCCATCCTGATCTTCGGCCTGGGGATGGGCGTGCGGGGAGCGGCCATCGCCACGGTAATCAGCCAGGCGGTCAGCGCCGTGTGGGTGCTGTGCTTCCTGCGAGGCTCCAGGACGATATTGAAGCTGTCGCTGCGCGACATGAAGCTGGAGGCTCCTGTCATCCTGCCCTGCCTGGCCCTGGGTGTCTCCACCTTCGTGATGCTCAGCACGGAGAGCATCCTGAACATCAGCTTCAACAGCAGCCTCTCCCGCTTCGGCGGGGATGTGGCAGTGGGGGCCATGACAATCATATCCTCCTGCAGCCAGTTGATTACCTTGCCCCTGCAGGGAATCTGCCAGGGCGGCCAGCCCATCATGAGCTACAATTTCGGCGCGGGCAAGAAGGAGCGTGTGAAGCAGGCCTTCCGCTGCCAGTTCACGGCCTGCACGGCCTATGCGTCCCTGATGTGGCTGCTGATGCTGCTCTTTCCGCAGATGTTCGCGGGCATCTTCAGCAGCGACGGGACGCTGGTGGAGTACACGGTGTGGGCCATGCGCATCTATATGGCGGGCATCTTCTCCACAGGGATACAGATCGGCTGCCAGCAGACCTTCATGGCCCTGGGCCAGGCGAAGATCAGCCTGCTGATGGCCTGTCTGCGCAAGCTGGTGCTGCTGATCCCTCTGATCTTCATCCTGCCCCGGATTCTGCCGGATCAGGTCTTCGGCGTGTTCCTGGCGGAACCGGTCAGCGATATCCTGGCAGCCACCGTCACGGCCACCATGCTCTTTACCAGGCTGAACGGAATCCTGGACAGAGGGGCCGGCGGGCAGAAGGCCCAGGCGTGACAGCAAGGCAGGGCTGCGGCCGAACGTGT
>NZ_CAPDXS010000058.1:0-6848 GCF_948601915.1 uncultured Acetatifactor sp.
TCCGATCTATTTATCTGCATCTATATAGGATTTGATAAAAATGTCCGGATACTCGCCGCTATTGAGCACCAGATTCCGCTTCTCCTCCAGATCCGCGCCCAGCACATTGGTGAACTCTATATTGATATTGGCATCCACCAGGGATTTCTGCATGGCGATGTTGTCCGTCAGAGTGTAATCGCCGTTCATCCCGGCGAAGGCGGTGAAGGTCATGGTCTCCGCCAGCGGGAAGGTGATGGTATCGGAAGTGTTTTCCTCCTCTGCCCCCCCGGGCTCGTCCTCTGCATTTCCTTCCTCCGGGCTCTCCTCCTTTGCAGCGGATGAGCTTTCTTCTGCGGAAGACTTGTCATTTCCCGCACTGCTCCCCTGGGAATCCTTGCCGCCGCAGCCTGTCAGCGCGGAGAGCGACAGAGCCGCCGTCATCGTCAGCGCAATTACTTTTTTGGACTTCATAACTTCCTCCTTACTTCTGTGTTGCTTTCACAGCGTGTTGCTTTGCCTTGTGGCTCCATTTGATTCCGTGCCCTTATCTGCGTCCAGCAGGGCAGTTCCACTCAATCAGCGCTTGTCTTGTGCGAATCTGCCTGTATTATATATTCTGCACATTTTTCCGGCAAGAAACACTTCTCCAATGCCACAGATTGAACAAATGGGCTGCCGGACGCTTTGCCTGTCTGTGCTGTGGCACCGGAGAATCCCGGAAAAAGAGGGGAGGAATGCTGCGCAAGATACATTATTTCAGTTTATGGCACATCTCTTCAATGGCCGGTTCCGGCCGGTTTTTCCTTCCGCGGAGGGTCCTGGCACCAAAAAAGGCTGCAGCCCCTACAGGCTACAACCTCTGCATCATCTGTAAAAATTCAGAACATCTGCATCCCGACGAATTCCTCGAACCGCGGCAGGGCAAAGGAGATTTCGCCGTATCTGCCCGTATCCAGGACGCCCTTGCGCCTTAGGCGGTCTCTGTATACCGAGAAGAGGCCTGACGTCATGCCGCAGCGGCCTCTGATTTCTTTGACCTTCTTCTCTCCGCTCTCAGCCATCACAGCCAGCACCTTTTTGTCCAAATCGGAGAGCTCAGACCAGATTTTGCTGTATACATATTCGTCAAGATACTGGTCATATTCCGGCAGAATCCCCTCTACCGTCCCAGCTTCCCTGTTCTCCCAGTACAGATACCCCAGCACCTGGAATGCAAAGGGATATCCCCTGGTCAGTCTGGCCATCCTCTCCGCCGCTTCCATGTCCAGCCCGAAGGTATCCATATACCTTTTCCGCACCGCAGTGAAGTTCAAAGCCCCCAGCATTATCTTGGGCGCTCTATATAAAAAGGTAAGGGACTTCTCATTCTGCAGTTCATAGATATTTTCAAACAGGCCCGTCATCAGCAGAAAAATGGGATAGTCCTGCCGCAGGAAAATCTGGAAGGAGCTGGCGAATATCCTGATGTAGCTGCAATTTGTAACCTCATCGATTGCAATCAGCAGCCTCCTGTCCCTCTTCTGAACCTCTGCCAGCATCAATTCAATGGCATTCTCAATATCCGTGACCGGAACGGCATTTTCCAGGGATACACCCAGCCCGAACGCGGAAAAATCCAGCTTCGCCTGTAGGAACGCCGAATGCATCTCCGGCAAGCTGTACAGTTTCGCGGCCAGGCTCTGGAGGAGATCTCTGTTGGGATTCAGCTCCAGCACGATCCAGCCTTCTTTTTTCCTGATTTCATCGGCAATGCCGGTCATCAGGACAGTCTTACCGGATCCTCTGACCCCCGTGATCATGTATATCTGATTGGATGGCCTTTCCGCAGTGAAATTCTCAATGATTTCAGCGGTCTGCGGGATACGGGATATATATTGCAATGGCTTTTTTCCGAAAGACAGCGTAAATGGATTGTTCATGGCGGCCTCTTATATATACTGCTTAACGATTTCACTTGCCGTGAAACCAGACTGCATAACGCTGACTGGTTCATTCGCATGATTACATTAGGCAGCATTCAGCGTTATGCAGTATAACTTTACTATTTTTATATAACTCTATATAACATTATATAACTTTGCATCTATTATATAACCTTATATAACTTCGTGTCAACCCAAATCCATAAGAAAACCGGGAACCTGTCTCCAGATTCCCGGCCTGTGGCTCACCATATGCTTCAGCCTACCTTCTCCCTGACAAGAAAAGGCTCTATCCCTTCCAGGATCGCCCTGTCGTCAGAATCCCATATCAGGCGCTGTGGCTGCGCCAAATCAAGGGCGAATACGCCCAGAATCGATTTCGCGTCCACGATACGGCGGCCGGAGCCCAACTCGAAATTGGCGTCTGCCATACTGACTGTATTCACGAAATCCCTCACCTGATCCACATCCTCGAACTTAACAACTGCCTGCTGCATAATCCGTACCTTTCCTCGCCTTTCTCCGGAGCGTCCCTCCGATTATTTCTTTTCTGAGGAAAAATCATATATCAGGTTCTTCTTTTTGTAAATTGTCGTTTTCCATAATCTTTTCAGATTATTTTGTGTATTTTCATGGATCCGTTTCCACCGTTTATGCAGACTGCCCAGCAGGCATTGTCCATTGAAATCCCGTGTATGTCACTATGAGATAAAGTAAAGTCTACGGACGATGCGAGGCCCCGGCTGGAGCCTCAAAGCGGCTTCCTGGCAGGAATCCGGAGCCGCTTCCCGGAAACGCAACCTGCCCCAGATTCTCACCCCAACGTATCCCGGTACACCCGCAGCACGTTTCCATAGAAAATCCTGTCCAACTGATCCTGGGTAAATCCGGCCCCATGGAGGGCCTCCCAGAGCCTCTCCATGCCCTGGGCCCCGGGGAGCTGCGCGTGGGTGGGGATGCCGTCGAAATCGCTGCCCAGCCCCAGGACCTCAACGCCGCCCACCTTCGCGATGTGCTCCGCATGGCGCACCACCGCCGCGACGGTGCCGGGATTCTCCTCTCCCACCGGCTTCTCCTCCAGGAAGTCCGGGCAGAAGTTCAGCCCCATGACGCCTCCCCTGTCCGCCAGCTTCCTGATCATATCGTCCGTCAGGTTCCGCACGTTGGGGCACACCGCCCGGGCGTTGGAGTGGCTGGCCACGAAGGGTTTCCTCGTCACCTCCAGCACGTCCAGGAAGCCCGCGTCGGACAGATGGGACACATCTGGGATGATGCCCAGGCGCTCCATCTCCTCCACGAACTCCCTGCCCCGGGGGGTGAGGCCTCCCGTCACATTGGGGGTGTGCATGCAGGCGTCCCGGGCGGCCTGCACCGCCAGGCGCTGCTGCTCCCACCCTTCCGTTCCCGGCGTGCATTTGCGCAGCCTCTCCCCGGCCTCCTCCAGTCTCTCCCGCAGGAATCCATCGAAATTGGGATGTCCGATCTCATTGTCGAAATTCCAGGTAAGAGTTATCATCCGGACGCCCATGCGGTAGAGCTCGCCCAGCTTTTCCGGCTCCCCTTTGCACACGCCTCCCTCCTCCACGGTGAGCAGGGAGGAAATCTTGCCGGAGGCCTCATTGCGCCCGATGTCCTCATAGCGCAGCACCGGGGCCAGGATGTCCCGGTTGCGCTCCAGCTCCTCCAGATAGTATCGGTACATGGCGCACACCGCCTCCCAGGGATCCCCGCAGCTGCCCAGGGGGATGAACATGGCAAAATTCTGCAGCAGGTAATGGTTCTCCCGCAGCCGCTCCAAGTCGATGTGGCCGCTGTTGTGCCGCAGGGACTGGGGCTTCCCCTCTTCCTTCAGATGAAACAGTCCGCCAATCGTGTCGCAATGCATGTCTATGACTTTCATACTGACCTCCATTCCGCCGTCTTCGCCAACGGCCCAATCATAATCGGCCGGCCCATGCCGTGTCCTTTACGGCCGCGCCACGCTCCCGATATTGTTACAGCCCAGTCGGAGACTGAGCTGCAGCTTTAACGATATCCTTTTCTCATTTCGCCTGGGGCTTATCTTCCCTCACCGCGAAATCCGCCCCGGCCTATCTTCCCCTCACCGCGAAGTCCACCCCGGTATCGCTGGGCTTGTCGTCATCGAACTTGTAATCCTTTCCGGGAAGCACCGCGTTCAGGAGGATGCCCGTCAGCGCGCCCACGGCGATGCCGGAGAAGCTGATGTTCAGATCCCCGATGGCAAAGCCCACGGATCCCGCCGCGCTGTAGTTGATGCCGATGGACAGCACCAGAATCAATGCCGCGATGATGACATTGCGGGTCTTGGAGAAGTCCACCTGGGTCTCCACGATGTTGCGCACGCCCACCGCCGAGATCATGCCGTACAGCACCAGGGACACGCCGCCGCAGGTGGCGGTGGGCATGCAGCCGATGATCGCGGCGAACTTGGGCGAGAAGGAGAACAGGATCGCGAACACCGCTGCCATCCGTACTACAAGCGGGTCGTACACCTTCGTCAGCGCCAGCACGCCTGTATTCTCACCGTATGTGGTATTGGCCGGCGCCCCGAAGAGCGCGGCCATGATCGTGGCCAGGCCGTCCCCCAGAAGCGTCCGGTGGAGCCCCGGCTCCTTGATGAAGTTCTTCCCTACAGTAGAAGATATGGCGGAGACATCGCCGATATGCTCCACAATCGTGGCCAGCGCGATGGGCATGATCGTAATCACGGAAGTGATCAGCAGGGACGCGTCGCCCTCGGACAGCGCCCAGAAGGCCGTCTGGTTCCAGTGGATGGGCAGCCCGATCCAGCCCGCCTCCTTCACCGCGGTAAAGTCCACCCGGCCCATGACGGCCGCCAGCACATAGGAGCCAATCACGCCGATGATGATAGGCACGATCTTCACCATACCCCTGCCCCAGATGTTGCAGACGATCACCAACGCGATGGCCACGATGGCGATCAGCCAGTCGGAGGAGCAGTTGTCGATGGCGGACTGGGAAAGGGTCAGGCCGATGGCGATGATGATAGGCCCTGTCACGATAGGCGGGAAGAACCGCATCACCTTCCCGGTGCCGAAGAGCTTGATCAGAAGGGACAGAAGCAGGTACACCAGCCCCGCGCAGGCCACGCCGAAGCAGGCATAGGGCAGGAGCCTCGAATTGTCCGCCGCGTTCCCCGCAGCGTCCGTCATAGGCGCGATAGCCGCGTATCCGCCCAGGAACGCGAAGGAGGAACCCAGGAACGCGGGCACCTTCCCCTTGGTCAGCAAATGGAACAGCAATGTGCCCAGCCCCGCGAACAGCAATGTGGTGGACACGTCAAGGCCTGTCAGCATGGGCACCAGTATGGTGGCGCCGAACATGGCAAACATGTGCTGGACCCCCAGCACCAGTACCTTGGGCGCTCCCAGGGCCTTCGCATCATAGATGCAGGCGTCGCCGATGCCCTTACCGCCGACCCCGGAAGCCGTTTTCTTTTTCTCGCTCATGAACTCTTCCTCCTGTATCCGTCAGACAGATCTCCCCCACCTGACTCATTCTCTCCCCCGTGAGGGCTCTTGCCCACGGGGCTGCCCTGCCGAGGCCATTTCCCACAGGATCGTCCCGCCGGAGATATGCCCTCACACAGCGCGCCGGCAGGGCGCTCCACGCCGTCTTTCCCATGTCCCGCCCCGCGTATGGCTCCTCATAGCAAGAGGCTGCAGCCGCAAAACCACAACCTCTGACCATTATCATAATATTTCCCCATCCATCCGTCAAGAAAATTTCATAAAAACTGTGGACGAATTCATTAGAGCCCAGTCGGCCCGGAGGACCTTTGCCCGTATCCCCCGGGCCGCATGCACGCGCCCCTCACGGCAGCGATACCGCGTGTGTCTTCAAAAAGTCCTTCCAGATATCGATGTACACTGCCTTCAGATGCACCCCGTCAAAGGTGTAATCCGGTATCATGCCCCCGGTTTCGTCGCAGATCAGCGGATTCACGTCCAGGAAGAAGACATGCTCGTTGTCCGCCAGCCGGGCGATGCCCTCGTTGCGGGCGATGATGCCCTCGTTGTTGATATAATCCCCCTGCTCCGAGCGCTCCGTGGTCACCTTGATGATGGCCTGGAGATAGATGATGGCATCGGGCTGCAGCTCCCGCAGATGCGCCACCGCCGCCTCATAGGCCTCCAGGAAGGACTCCACAGTGCCCGTCCCCATCTCGTTGATGCCTATCATCAGGTAGATTTTGGCAAAGGAATTCTGCTGCAGGGCCTCCTCCACGGTAATCTTCCCGTCCTCGCCGGGCACGATTTCCGCCTCGAACATCTCGTACACCGTCAGCCCCGTGGAGGCATAGAATGCCGCCGTGTCCTCCAGGCCGCCGTACTCGAAGAGCCCCATGGTCCTGGAATCCCCGATGAACACCGCGTCCGCGAAATAATCGTCCTCCACGGTCATGTAGGCCGCCTCCCCGGGCCCGGAGGACGGCGATTCCCCCCCATCTTCCTGGGAAGGTTCCTGCGATTCCCCGTCAGGCGTTCCGGCCTGTCCCTCTCCCGGCTCCCCGGGGGCATCTCCTTCCGGAAGGCTCCCGGGCTCTCCGGGGACATGCTCTCCCTCCGGACTCCCGGAGCCGTTTTCCCCGTCCTGTCCGCCAGTGGGAGGCAGGGCCTCATTCCCGCTGCCAGAAGGCGTCCCCTGTCCGTCGGCCTCTCCGTCCCCTCTGTGGTCCCCGGAGGGCGCCGAAGCCGCGTCCGAACCCTCCAGGGCACCGTCAGAGGCGGCATTGCCGGATCCGCTCCCCGGTGCCGTGCCCTCCCCTTCCATGGCGCTTCCGTCCGCCGGATACGCATCCTTATACCAATTGTCATACCGAAGCTTCGCCTCCCGCAGAGGCTCCGCATAGACCTGCCATCCGTCCACGCAGGTCAGATATATCAGCCCCATGCCCAGCAG
>NZ_CAPDXS010000058.1:6858-29238 GCF_948601915.1 uncultured Acetatifactor sp.
TGCCAGGTAGGACCATTTCTTCAGCCATTTCATATCTATTCTCCCAGTGCCCTGTTGCATGAATCCCTGCGCGGTCGGCATGGGCCGTCCACCCTGTACTGTGCTGTCGTCCTTCGGCAGCGCCATGCCCGCGCTCTCCTCCGCCTTGTCCTGCCCTGCGCGGACATCAGGCACCGATTGCCCGGGGATGAGCGCACTGGCGCGCTGGCCCCTGGACGCGCATACTGCCATTGCCAGCGCCCCGCCCCTGAGCTTCTTCCCACGCTCAGAAGTTCAGGTACATGAAGGGATTATGCCCCTCCATCTGCAGCCGCCAGACGCAGAGCCAGAACAGCGCCGCCAGCAGCGCCATCACAGGCCAGCTGTCCTTGAACCGCCGGAACAGGTTCTTCAAAAGCGGCGTGGAGGCAATGGCCCCCGCCAGGAACAGCACCCCGTAATTTTCCAGGGCCTTCTGCCAGTCCCCGGCGCTGACCCGGATGCCCGGAACCACATGGAACATCCTGCCCAGGAAGACCTGCAGCTGCCCGATGTCCGTGATGCCGAAGCATACCCAGGTAATCGGAATGTACACCCACACGAAGAGGCGGCACAGCAGCTTTCCCGGCACCTTTTCCAGCACAGCCATCACGCCCAGCGCCTCCAACTGCCGCTCGATCACGATGGCCAGCCACAGAAGCATCCCCCATATCAGGAAATTGCCCGTGCTTCCATGCCAGACGGACGTCAGTATCCACACCGCCAGCAGATGGCACACCGTCCGGTACTCTCCCCTGCGGTTCCCGCCCAGAGGGATGTACACATACTTCCGGAACCACCCTCCCAGGGTCATATGCCATCTGCGGTAGAAATCCCTGACGGAAGTCGCCATGTAGGGGTTCCTGAAATTCTCCGGCAGGGCAAATCCCAGCATCCGCCCCAGTCCCATGGCCATCAAGGAATACCCGTAGAAGTCGAAGTATATCTTCAGGGAATAGGCTATGGCCGCCAGCCAGGCCAGAGGGGTGGAGATGCTCTCGAAGCCCGTGACCTGCACCTCCTGCCACAATAGCCCTATCCTGTCCGCAAGCAGCACCTTGGCCGCAAGCCCCATGGTGAACACCTTGAGCCCATCCTGCACACCCTTTGCCGAGAATTCCCGCCGGGCCAGGCTCCCCCGCATCTCCCCGTAGCCCACGAGGGGCCCTGAGAGCAGTTGGGGGAACATGGCGACATAGGTGGCGAATTTCAGGAAAGACGGCTCCCTGCGCTGCTCCCCCTGATAGACGTCTATCAGGTAGGAGAGCATCTGGAAGGTGTAGAAGCTGATGCCCAGGGGCAGGTAACGCCCTCCCCTTCCGTATTTAAAGACCGCCAGCATCCCCACGTTGTACAGGATGGCTATGGCGAACACCGCCTTGCGTCTTCTGTTTATTTTATTTCTATTCGTTCTGATTCCACTCTTCTGTCCCGTATCCGCGCCGCTGCGCTCCGCCCTGTACCGCTCCCTGCGCCCTATGTGTAGGCCAAAGAAGTGATTGGCCAGAACGGAAATCATGAGCAGCGGCAGGTATTTCGTCTCCCCGTAGGCATAAAAAATAAGACTTCCTGACAGAAGTGTCACATTTTTCATCCTTTCGGGGACCAGGCTGTAAATAATCAAAAATAACGGAAGAAAGAAGAGTAAGAATTCTATGCTACTGAATACCAAGAATCATCACATCTTTCACCGGTTGTTGTCTTATCAGGCTCTCGTATCGAGCTCCTATATATAATACTAACTTGCTTTCGCCCACATTACAACTTAAAAATAATTAATTTCTCTTTCCAAATCGTTACAAATATGTAGCATTTATGTAAAAAATGGAGTTCCGGCCTTATTTTATACCGCCCCTATCCCCTGTACCTTTGCCGGAACCGAAGTCCCGGATACCATCAGAGCGATGTCATCCCGCAGCTCATCCACATTGCGCTCCACTGTCCCTGCTCCTCTGCCTCTTCCAGGAGAAGTCCGTCCCTCGTCAAAAGAAAGAGGACGCCAACCCCCCAGACAATACTCTGGTCAATCAGCATCCTCATATATTCCCTCTGCCTGCCTCCTGGCAGTCTGCTTACACCGTACCGCTATAGCGGGAACTCCCCTGTACGTTGTACGCTCCGCCGGCCGTGTAGCTGTTGGCGGCATTCGCCTGGGTGGTCATGTAGTAATCCACCAGCGACGCGTTTGTGGCGATGGAGGAGCCATAGTCCTTGAAGAACTCCTGCACCTTGGACATATCCGCCTTCTTGAAGGTGTCCTCGTCAATCTTCATCCTGCCCTTCCCGTCCACGCTGATTCCCAGCGCTTTCAGCGCATCCTCGTTGCGCGCCGTCTTCTCCCTGATATAGGACAGGTTCGCCACCACGCCGGAATTGGAGCTGGACTCCGCCGCGTCGAACATCTTGTTGTAATTGCTCACGAAGCTCTTCGCCGTGGCAAAAATCTTCTTGATATCGTACTCGTCCGTCTCGTTGCCGTCCTTGTCCTTCACCTTCTGATATAAGGCATCGGAGGCGAGGGCCTGGCTGTCCGCCTTGAGGGAGGATGCGCCGGAGGCCGTCTTATCGTCCGTCCCCGTGCTGCCCGTACTGGTCGTCCCGGAGACGGAGCCCGCGAAGTGGAGACGGGATGAAATCATGGAGCCGTAGCTCAGGACATTGTCGCTGGAGAACAGATCCTGCACCTTGCTGATGTCCGTCTCCTTCAGCTTCCCCTCGTTGAGCATCAGCGTCCCGTTGGCATTTACCGTGACGCCGATCTCCGAAAGCTTATCCGCATTGGCGGCCGTGGCGCTCATCATGTTCGCCACATAGGCCGTCTTATTGGTCAGCGTGGATTCTTTCGCCGTGGTCACCACATTATTGTAGTTCGTCACATAGGCCTTCACTGCGGACACCACCTTATCCGCGGCGCTGCGGCCGTCCGTGGAATCCGTATAAGTATTGTCATTGCGCAGCGTCCCAAGGGAGGAATCCAGGCTGGTAAGCCCCGACGTCAGGTTCGCGTTGGCCTTCTGCGCCTCCTTGGAGACCTTCGGATGCATCTTCTCCTCCAGGATCTTGTCGAGGATGTTGCTCGTCCTGCCGCTCTTGCCGGATGACGATTTCCCTGTAGCCATATCCTGCGCCGTCCCGTAATAAGCCTTCATCAGCTTGCCATAGCTGCCGTTCTTAATCCCGGCGTAATCCGACAGGAAATTCAGATTGCCAAGGCTGCCGCCCGAAGATGAAAGCCCCTGGAACAGATAGGAATAATCCGGCCCCGTACTTCCCACATCAATACTGATACCCATATAATCAATCACTCCTTTGATAACTGATGAAACTTCCCATACCGACAATGGTTTCCGAAATATATATCGTCCTGATCGCCTTATTCATTAACCATAATCCGGCATTTCGGATGCCAAAATCTTTCCCGACGATGAAATATACTGCACAGCGCTGAATACTGCCTAATGTGATCATGCGATCGAGCCAGCCAGCGTTATGCAGTCTGGTTCCACGGCAAGTGAAGCCGTTAAGCAGTATAAGTAAATAAAACGCTCCAAAATGATGGCAATTATGCGAAAACTATAGTAAACTAGTGGTAACACCAACAGAAAGGACAAAGCCATGAAAGAACAACTGTACACCATCCCCTTAAACGATGCCGTGAATGCGGACGACGAATGCCCCTTCTGCTTCATCGAAAGAAGCGTGGAGCAGGATTTGCTGGACTTTGTGCTGGGCAGCGGCTCCTCCTACATGGAGGCGGACATCCGCGAGATGACGGACAAGGCCGGCTTCTGTAGGCAGCATTTCCAGAAGATGTTCGACTACGGCAATACCCTGGGCAATGCCTGGATCTTGAAGACCCATTACCAGAAGGTCATCGGCGAGATGAAGGAGGAGTTCGCCCGCTTCAAGCCCGCAAAGACCTCCCTCAAGGACAAGCTGCGCAAGGCCGTGGACGCCAACCCCATCGCCGCGTGGATCGGGAAGAAGGAGTCCACCTGCTACATCTGCGACCACTTTGCCGACACTTACGCCCGGTACATGGACACCTTCTTCTACCTCTGGAACCAGGACAGCGCCTTCCGGCAGAAGATACAGGAGGGCAAGGGCTTCTGCCTGCACCACTTCGGAGACCTGTGCCAGGCCGCGGACAGCAAGCTGTCCAACAGCGCCAAGGAGGATTTCTACAGCGTCATGTTCCCCCTCATGGAGCGCAATATGGGCCGCCTGTCCGAGGACGTGGCCTGGATGGTGGAGAAATTCGATTACCGCAACAAGGACGCGGACTGGAAGAATTCCAGGGACGCCATCCAGCGGGGCATGCAGAAGCTCAAGGGCGGGTATCCTGCGGACGGCCCCTATGCCATGAGCAAATAGCGGTTATCTATAGACGATTTTCCGCACCATATCCAGATAGCCGCAGATCTCCTCATAGAGCATCTCCGGCTGGAAGGATGCGTCCTGGAACCGCTCCGTCATCAGTCCCTTGACGGTGAAGTCCAGCATCTTCCGCAGCTTCTCCCCGTCCACTCCCCCGGGCAGGGATGCGTAGTCGATCTGGCTGTCGATGGAGGCGTAGGTCTCCCCCAGGGCGTTCCTCTTCTCTTCCGTGGAGAGGAGCGCCTCATAGCAGTCCTCCGACAGGGAGCGGTTCAGGAACTGCTGCATGTAAGGGTATCCCTTCATGGCATGCATCCTGGCGCATTCGATCTGCTTCATCACCGCGAACAGATCCGTCTCCCTGGCGCTCACGGTAGACCGCAGCTCCAGGTTCATGAACCTTACGCTGTAGTCATAGACGAAGCCGTAGAGGCCTACCTTGCTGCCGAAGTAGTGGAAGAGCAGCCCCTTGCTGATGGCCGCCTCCCTCACGATGTCATCGGTGCTGCCGTGGCGGTAGCCCTGCATGGCGAATACCTTCAGGGCAGCGTTGATGATCCTGTCCTGCTTCTCTTTTTTGATATCGAAGAATTTACTGTTCATATGTAAGCTGTCCTCCAACAGAGGGTATGACACCAATTATACCATGTTCCGCTCCCAAACGGAAAGGAAATCATAAATTTTTAGTAAAATTATGCATATTCCCTTTTCAATTCTGCAAAATAGTATTAATATCATAATAGCACTTGGATAATGGAATCGTTTCTTTGATTCCATTATATCAAAAAACGAACCTGTTGAAAGGAGTCACCTATGGCAAAAAAAATTGGAAAGCTTTTGTTGTTCAGTGCCGCGATCGGTTCAGCGATTGGTGCTGTCTGCTATTTTGCCCGCAAGAGGAATGCAGAGCATGACAGCGCGGAAGAGGATTACGATGATTTCAGCGAGGAGGAGGCCAAGGACGACGATTCCCGCAGCTATGTTCCCCTGACCCCCGAAGGGCAGACGGAGGAGCCCGCCCAGGCAGCGGGGCCGGAAGAGCCCGCATGCACGGACTCCGCGGAGGAGTGCCCCGATAAAAAGGAGGAAGCTGCCGGACAGGATGGCTTCACCCCCCTGGCGGAGCAGGTGACGGAGACCGCCCAAAAGGCCGAGGAGACCGTGGAAGAGTTCTTCGACGAGGACAGCACCGATGAGGAGCCTCCCATCACCGACAACTGACCGGCCCCCTTCACGGGAGCCTTACATTTCTCCTAGAGCGTCCAGCGCACAGGATCTGCGGAACCCCTTTCCGTTGCATCCTGTGTTTTTTTGCGCTCCGCGTTCCCATAGCCCCGTTTCCCGCGGCCTCTCCGCCCTTACCCCTTTCCCTTCCAGGCCTCCCGCAGGAGCGCCACGCCCTCCCGGATTTGCCTTTCATCCAGCCCGCCGAAGCCCAGCAACACCGTTCGGCTGTCAGGGGCTTCCTCCACCATGCTCTCGGACAGGCCATAGACCCGCACGCCGCGCTCTGCGGCCCTCCGCACCAGCTCCCCCTCCCCCATGCCGCCCTTGGCGGTGAGCAGCAGGTGCAGCCCCGCGTTCTCCCCCGACACCCGGAAGGCATCCCGCATGTCTGCCAGGCATTCCAGGAGCAGGTCATGCTTCGCCCGGTATATCTTGCGCATCTTGTTCAGATGCCGCTCGAAATGTCCCGCCCCGATGAACTGGTTGAGGATGCTCTGGTCGATACGGGAAACCGTACATGAATAGACGGAGCAGTCCCTCCTGTACCGCGCCAGCAGCGCTTCCGGCAGCACCAGGAAGCTCACCCGGATGGCGGGGGCGATTGCCTTGGAGAAGGTGCCCATATAGATGACCCTCCCATGCCTGTCCGAGGCCAGGAGGGCCGGGATGGGCTTGCCCCGGAAACGGAACTCGCTGTCGTAATCGTCCTCTATCAGGTATCTGTCCTTCCCGCCGTCCGCCCATTTCAGCAGCTCCATCCGCCGCCCGATGGGCATCACCGTCCCCGTGGGGAACTGATGGGAGGGCATCACATAGGCCGCCTGCACATCCGCCTCATGCAGCCTGTCCGCCCGCATACCGCTCTCGTCCATGTCCACTGTGGCGATATTGTAGGCGAAGGAGCGGAATATCCGGTAGGACCTGATGTAGGTGGGATTCTCCATGGCGATCCGCACATGGCGGCCCAGAATCTTCTCCAGCAGGAGCAGGAGATAGTCGTTTCCGGCCCCCAGGATGATCTGCTCCGGCCTGCAGTCCACCCCCCTGGAGGAATGGAGGTAGCGTCCGATCGTACAGCGCAGCCCATAGTCCCCCTGGGCCTCCCCCTTCGCGAACAGGTCGCTGTTGGCATAGGTCAGGATGTTCTTCGAGATCTTCTTCCAGACGCTGAAGGGGAATCCGGTCATGTCGATGTCATAGGGAGAGAAGTCCACAGGCACCCGGGCAGCCATGCCCCCGGGACGCTGCGTTTCGTTCCCGCCCGGCACTGCGCTTCCCTGCCGCCGCACTGCTGCCCTGTGCCCTCCCGCGGCCCTGTCCCCCTGTCCGGGCCTCCCGCCCTGTCCTCCCGCCGGTCCATCCTCCGGGGAAGCGCCGGGCAGCGCCATATCCCCATCCAGCAGCAGCAAGTCCTCCACAGGACAGACAAAATACCCCCTGCAGGGCCTGGACTCGATGTAGCCCTCGCCCAGCAGCTGCCCATAGGCATAGTCCACCGTGCTCCTGGCCACCTGGAGATATTCCGCCAGAGCACGCGTAGAGGGAAGCCTCTCCCCTGCAAGAAGCTTCCCCCTTCTGATTTCCCCTCTGATATGCTGATATATCTGCTCGTACAGACAGCTGTCCCCGTCCGTCCGTATTTGAAATGTCATTTCATTCAAAACGTTCTCCCGTTCACCCCTGCTGTTGCTGTTTCTTCTTCATGTCCAGCATCACCTGATCCTTCATGTCCCTGGCCTTGTCCTTGATGCGGGAGTTGGCCGTCCTGGAGGTGATGATGCTGCTCAAGAGCCTTACGGACATATCATAATCCTGGAACCGCGCCGCCAGCACCGCCAGCAGATAGTCCACTGTGACCTCGTTCATGCCGCACAGAGGGAACATCTCCGTCTGTCTGGCCTCCGTGAAGCCCTTGTAGGCATTGGCCAGAAGCTCGTTCTCCTGGGTCTCCCATTCCGCCACGCGCTTTTCGTCCGCTTTGGCCTCCTGCTCCTTCAGGCTCTCCAGATAGCCTCTCGTGAGCCATGCGTACTTCAGGCATATGTATGCTTTTTCGCTTGGTTTCGCACGCTTTACCACAGACCCTACCAAAGCCAGCTTGTAGCGCTGTATGGCCTCCTCATAGGTATAGGTCTCCCCCTGGCTGGGCGGGATGCGCACGGTCTGGCTGATCTTCTCCCGCACCAGCTTGGCCTGGCTGGAGGTGATGCCTGTGAAATAGCGCATCAGCGCGGCATAGCCGCAGACCGGGCACATCACCACCTCATACTTGGCCGCGTCAATCCCCTCATACCTGGCCCGGAGGTCCGCATCCGTGCCCAGGAGCTTGGCCTTGTTGGACTTCATGACCTTGGAAGTGAAAGAGCTGTCGCACACCGGGCACACAAAAGACCTGTCATAGATCAAATCCTTTTCCTGGACCTTGGGCGCCGCCACCTGCTCCTGTTTCTCCGCCTCTTTTTTCTTCGGCTCCTCAAAGAGGCTCACATCCTCCAGGTTCCCCAGGCCCAGGCTCTTCAAACCCGATAAAATCCCCATACTCTCCTCCACCTCCCCACAAGTCGTCCCAGGGCCCGCCCGGTGCCCCTGCCGCCCTCCGCCGCGGAGCATAAATCCCCCTCCCGGCGCTCCCCTCCCTACATCCCTGTCTCCCACAGGAGACAGGCCCGGTCTGCCGGGGCTTTACTTGGGCAGCACATAAGAGCTCTTCAGCGAAACGATGCGATTGAACACCAGGGCATCCGGCCGGGAGTCCTTTGCGTCCACGCAGAAGAATCCCTGCCTCACGAACTGGAAGCGCGCATACTTTTCCGCCCCCGCAAAGGCAGGCTCCAGCTTGCAGCCCTTCAGAACGGTGAGGGAGTCGGGGTTCAGGTTCAGGCTCCCGTCCTCATTGTACACGCCCTTCTCCTCATCGATGATATTCTCGTACAGCCTGACCTGGGCGGACACCGCAGCGTCCGCTGCCACCCAGTGGATGGTGCCCTTCACCTTCCGGCCGTCCGGGCTGTTGCCGCCCTTGGAGGCCGGATCGTAGGTGCAGTGCACTTCGACCACTCTGCCGTCCTCGTCCTTGACGCAGCCGGTACATTTCACGAAATAGGCGTTCATCAGGCGCACCTCATTGCCCGGGAACATGCGGAAATACTTCTTCGGCGGCTCCTCCATGAAGTCCTCCCGCTCGATATACAGCTCTCTCCCAAAAGGCACTTCCCTGCTGCCAAGAGCCTCGTTCTCAGGGTTGTTCCCCACGGTGAGCATTTCAGTCTGCCCCTCCGGATAGTTGTCGATGACCAGCTTCACCGGATCCAGGACTGCCATCAGCCGGGGTGCCTTCGCCTTCAAATCCTCCCGGATGCAGTACTCCAGCATGGCGTAATCAGCGATGGACTGGGCCTTGGACACGCCGCAGAGATCCACGAACATCTTGATGGACTCCGGCGTGAAGCCTCTCCTGCGCAGGGCCGCAATGGACACCAGCCTGGGGTCGTCCCAGCCGTCCACGATGTTCTCCTGCACCAGCTTCTTGATATAGCGCTTGCCCGTGACCACGTTCTTCAGGTACAGCTTGGCGAACTCGATCTGTTTGGGCGGCTGGGGGTATTCCAGCTCCCGCACCACCCAGTCGTAGAGGGGCCTGTGATCCTCGAACTCCAATGTGCAGATGGAGTGGGTGATTCCCTCTATGGCGTCCTCGATGGGATGGGCGAAATCATACATGGGATAGATGCACCAGGCGTCTCCGGTATTGTGATGGTTCATGTGCGCCACGCGATAGATGACGGGGTCGCGCATGTTGATGTTGGGCGAGGCCATGTCGATGCGGGCCCGCAGCACCTTCTCGCCGTCTGCGTACTTCCCGTCCTTCATCTCCTGGAACAGGCGCAGGTTCTCCTCCACGGTGCGGGTATTGTAGGGGTCGTCCTTGCCCGGCTCGGTGAGGCTTCCCCGGTATTCGCGAATCCGCTCCGCGGTCAGGTCAGACACATAGGCCTTGCCCTTCTTAATCAGCTTCACCGCCGCCTCATACATCTGGCCGAAATAGTCGGAGGCGAAGAACAGCCTGTCCTCCCAGTCCGCCCCCAGCCACTGGATGTCCTCCTTGATGGACTCCACGAACTCGATGTCTTCCTTGGTGGGGTTGGTGTCGTCGAAGCGCATATTGAACTTGCCGTGGTATTTCTGGGCCAGGCCATAGTTCAGGAGGATGCTCTTGGCATGGCCGATATGGAGGTAACCGTTGGGCTCCGGCGGGAAGCGGGTGTGCACGGTGTCGCATACGCCCTCCGCCAGATCCTTATCTATGATCACTTCTATAAAATTTCTGGATTCCGTGTCGCTCATCTGTCAAATCCTTGCCTTTCCTGTGATGTTTACAGCTTGCCGCTGTGGCTCATTATATCATAACAACGCGATATCTTTCAACAGGATTCAGTGTATTCCTGAAAAAATATCGGCATTGTCAGGACTCCCACAGCTCCAGGATTTCCGCCCTTTCCGCATTGGCCAGGCAGACATATGTCCTGTCCGTGTGCCGCCCGGTGGCGCAGAAATGGTCCATGACATATCTGGCCGAGAGCGGCATCTCCAGCGAGGCTATGTCCTCCAGCGAAAACCACCTGCATATGCCCTCGTTGGAGGCCAGGTTGTCGTCCACATGTTCTTTTATGTTCGCAAAAAAGTAGTAATTCTGCCTGATTTCCCCTTTGACATTCCGCAGGGCTATGTAGCGCAGGGCCAGGCCCCCGATATCCTCCGGCTTCAGGCCAAGCTCCTCGTACAGCTCACGCAGCACGCAGGCTTTGGCGTCATTGAGCTCATCCTTCTCGAAATGGCCCCCTGCGGAGCCTGTCCAGACATCATTGACCACTCTTCCGCCCTGTCTGTACAGGAGCAGCACCTTCTCCCCTCTGAGCAGGTATATGGCGGTCATGTTCCTCAGCTTGCCTTCCAAGGCGGCATCCCTCCTTAATCATAGTTCCGCATCCACCCAGCCCAGCGCCCAGCCATGGGCAGATGCTCCCTTTCTTATTATAGTTTCCATCAACCCTGCGCAGCGCGATACTATCTCTGGTTTTCCAGGAACCGGATATGGTCCTTTTCCACGAGCACTTCGAAACGGCAGAGCTGCTTCAATATACTCTTCTTGATTACCAGGTTCACCGGCCTCTCATACAGCTGCCCGGATATGGTCAGGTACAGCTCCGGATTGCCTGGCACATGGTATCTGTTCCGCTGGTCATGCTCCCAGTCCAGCTCTCCCCTGTCCAGCGCCCGGGCCGCCGACAGCAGCGCTTCGTCGGACAGGAATTTGTTTACATATTTCCTGAGCACCTGCTTGTATATCAGCATGCAGCCGCACAGGGTGAAATCCTCCGCAGCGATTGCGCCCAGATCCGTGGTGGCGGCCCGGGGCCAGACAAGGATGTAGGCGTCTGTCTGCAGCCCGTCCTTCAGAAACCACCCCGTGTTGCCCCTGTAGTAGATTTCCATGGCAAATGTGGGGATGTCCATGTTGATGTATTGGAGCGCGGACTTCTCGTCTACCTTCACATCCCGCGTCCCTGTGGTCAGGATAAGGTCTACGCCGCTTAGCTGGGTCTGCTTATCCTCTGTCCTTTTGAAATCCTGTATGATTTTGTCCTCCACCATTTTGGAATACAGACAGGTATCCAGGAAGGAGGCCAGCGCCTCCTCTCCCCGTTTGTCGCTTTTAAATTTGCTTTCCATGATACCACGCTCCAATCTGTCCTGTTTTCTGGACAGACAATCAGTCGTTCACATCGTTTCCGGCAGGACATTGCACGGATACGCATATGCCGCCCGGCTTGACATAGAACCTGTCGGTTTTGGGCAAGATTTAATCGCTACATATATATCCTCTATCATTATTCCGGACTTCAATGATGGAACAGCCTGATTCCCGTAAAGGCCATGACCATGCCGTACTTGTCGCAGCACTCGATGACCGCATCGTCCCGGACGGAGCCGCCGGGCTGGGCGATATACTTCACGCCGCTCTTGTGGGCCCTCTCGATATTGTCGGAGAAGGGGAAGAAGGCATCGGAACCCAGGGTCACATCCTGAATCCGGTCCAGCCACGCCCGCTTCTCCTCCCTGGTGAACACGGGGGGCTTTACCTTGAAGACCTTCTCCCAGGCGCCGTCCGCCAGCACGTCCATGCACTCGTCCCCGATGTAGACATCGATGGCATTGTCCCGGTCGGGCCTACCCAGCTTGTCCACGAACTGAAGCCCCAGCACCTGGGGGGACTGGCGCAGGAACCAGTTGTCCGCCTTGGTGCCCGCCAGCCTGGTGCAGTGGATACGGGACTGCTGCCCTGCGCCGATGCCGATGGCCTGGCCGCCTTTTACGTAGCAGACGGAGTTGGACTGGGTGTATTTCAGGGTGATCAATGCAATCTTCATGTCGATCAGCGCCGCCTCCGGTATCTCTTTGTTCACCGTGACGATATCGGAGAGCAGATCCCCGTTCACGTCCAGGTCGCCCCGGCCCTGTTCGAAGGTGATGCCGTAGACCTGCTTGCGCTCTACCGGGGCCGGGACGTAGGAGGGGTCGATCTGGATGACATTGTAATTGCCGCCCTTCTTGGCCTTCAGAAGGGCCAGGGCCTCCTCGGTGTAGCCGGGAGCGATGCAGCCGTCGGAGACCTCCCGCTTGATCAGCCTGGCCGTGTCCTTGTCGCAGATGTCGGACAGGGCGATGAAGTCGCCAAAGGAGGACATCCTGTCAGCGCCTCTGGCCCTGGCGTAGGCGCAGGCCAGGGGGGAGAGCGAACCTAAATCGTCCACCCAGTAGATCTTCGCCAATGTCTCGTCCAGAGGCAGGCCCACCGCCGCCCCCGCGGGGGACACATGCTTGAAGGAGGTGGCCGCTGGCAGTCCTGTGGCCGCTTTCAGCTCCCTCACCAACTGCCAGCCGTTGAAGGCGTCCAGGAAGTTGATGTAGCCGGGCCTGCCGTTCAAGACGGTGACGGGGAGGGCGCTGCCGTCCTCCATGTAGATCCTGGAGGGCTTCTGGTTGGGATTGCATCCGTATTTCAGTTGAATTTCATTCATGATTTCGTCTTCCTTTCCCGATTTTCTGTTCTCAGACTTTCTGTTCTCAGATCTTCTGCTCTGTCCTCAAATCTTCTCTCTGTTCTTCCCGCTTCTTTTTTGCGGCCATCCGCCTATTGGTTCTTGTTCAATATCCGGGTCTCGTACCGGCCCGTGGCGATGTCGATGAAGCGGACGAACAGGGATACTTTGTTCTCCTCGTTCAGGCTCTCCCACAGCATCCCGGCGAAGCTGTGGATATCGCCCTGAATGGCTACCTTTTTAGGCTCTCCCTGGAAGCTGGGCAGAGGGTTCCCGTCGTGCATGTAGGTGTGGATGAACCGGCCCTCTCCAGCGGCGGGCTTGTCATAGGCAAAGGTGTACCGATTGCAGCAGGACGGGTCTCCGTCATTGCTCTTTAAGATGGACATGCAGTAATCGAAGCCGCCGTCCTGGATATGCACCAGCCCGGATATCCTGGGGGTGTAATTGGGCCCGTCCGGCTCGAACTCGCGGCTGCGCAGGGACTGCTCGAAGGTCAGCCCTCGAGAGAGGCCCTCGTAGACCGTGTCCGTCTGGTCCCCGTTTGTGACGATAGTGTCAGTTCCCTGTCCGGCGGCGAACACACGCACAGGCGCGTAGATGACCAGGCTGGGATCCGTCAGCTTGGCCGGGTCGAAGGCCTGGGTGCGGATGCCCTCCCCCTCCGTGACGAAGACACGGTTGCGGCTGTTCACGCTCCTGCCCATGATGAAGTAGGCAATCGCCGCTTTCTTGCCGTCATCGGAGCGCCCGATGACGATTCCCCTGCCGGGGTACGCGTTGTTTTTCAGTTCCTGTTCCAGTTGCAGCATGTTTTTTCCTCCTTCAATGCTTCGAAATCCGCTCTTCCTGGCCAGCGCCCGGCGATACGGCGCCCCCTGATACGATGGGCCCTGAGCCCCAGGGGCCGCCGTCCGTACCTGCGGCAAAAAAGCCGACATCCGGGCACCCCAAAACAGGCGGAGCCCAGACGGTCGGCTTCTTCTCACGGCTGCACTCCCTGTGGGTACTCCCACTTCCGTCAGTCATGCAGTTCTTTCCTTACACAGTTCTTTTCCGTCCCTTCCAGGCGGGCCGGAACGCTTTGGATATGTCTATCATACATGTCCCCGGGGGAATTTGCAAGGATTTTTTTCATGAACCGACCGCCCCGGCACCGCAATCGGGCGATGTCAGGGCGGTCGGCCTTCTGATATTCATCTATGGTGTTTCAGTGGCTTTTATCCCTTTTTCTTCTTTCTGTTCCAGAGGAACATGCCGCCCAGGATGCCGCCGGATACGATCATGGAAAGCAGGTACCATTCCACATGGCTGCCGTCACTGGTCTTGGGGCTGACGACAGCGCCTGCCGCCGCCTGGCTTCCGCCAGCGCTTCCCGGATTCCCGGGATTTCCCGTACCCGGATTTCCTGTGCCGTCCGGCTTGGCCGCGTCCTTCCATCCCACAGAGATCGGCGACAATCCGTATACCTTGAACCGGATTCCCTCCGCCGTCTTCTCCACGGCAGGATACTCCGCCTCTCCGGCGCGGTGTCCGTTCATGTCCTCCGTGAACAGGTGGCATACCACGAAATCATTGGTGTCCTGACCCGTGCCCTGGGGATAGGGCAGCGTCACTGTCAGTCCGTTTGCGGGGAAGTTGTCCTTGCCCGCCTGCACCCATCCAGCGCCGTCCACGTTCACCATCAGCGATACATCATAGACTTCCATCCTCTCCTGAGGGATATCCCCTGCCTGGCCCTGGATGTTCAGCCGCATCTGGGCCTCGATCTTCGCCGGTGTGTTCAGGTTCTCCATCCCCTGGAACGCCTGGGGCACCTGGGAGATGCCCATCTCCATGGTCAGGCTGTACCGGACGCCGGCCGTGGATTCCGCCGGGGCGGGCAAGTCATTTCTGACCGCATTGATTCTCCCCGTAAATCCGGGCAATGTACCCGGCAGCATATAGCAGTCCGCCTTGCTGCCCTGGAGCCTGGCCGGGCTCTCCGGATTCGCCCAGCCCAGCGTCACGTTCTGGATGCCCGGGTTCACCGCGGCGTAGGTGCCAGTGAGCATGGACGCGGGGCATGTGAACGTCACATCCGCCGCATCGGCATCAAGGATGCCGGAGACCTTCAGTTCGCCGTACAGAGTGGCTCTGCCATTGTTCACCGCGCCTTCCCTGTCCACTGCGGCCAGTCCTGACAGATCCCATGCCAGGGCCCTGGGAACCACGTTCAGGGTACAGCTGGCAGATGCGGCGAAATACTCCTCCGTCTCCGAGGCCTGGGCCTGGATCACGGCAGTCCCCGCCCGCAGGATACGGACATTTCCCGCCTGATCCACCTGGGCCACCTCGGGGTTGCTGCTGGTAAAGGTCACCTCGCTGCCCTGGGTCGCATTTGCCACGGACACCGCAAAGGCGCCGTCGCCATACACCTTGTTCAGTACGGCGCTGCTGAATCCGAAGTTCACCTGTTCCATCTTGTTGGCTACGGCGACTGTGACTACAAATTCATAGGCATGGAAATTCGTGGTCTCCAACACCGGTATGGTGATCGTAGCCGTCTTTCCTACGTTCTCTTTGTCGTATACCAGCCTGCCGGACAGCGTGGCCGCGTTGAGCACGGGGCTGGTCTCAAAAATATGCTCCTCGTCCGCCACTACGGGCTCACCCAAGCGGGAGCCCTCCGGAAGCAGGGAGGTCAGGTCAAGGGAAAGCTGGCCGCCGAACCTGACGGATACGGACTTGGCCTTCTCTCCTGTGTATGCTATTTTGTTGATGGTGAAGGTCGTCTCCACTGTGCTGCTCCAGGTGTAATTGCCGCCTGCCGCCGGTTTGACCGCCACCTTTGCGGTGCCCGCATTCACATTGTTGCTCCAGACCGCTTCATAGTCCGATGCAGCCATCGTCTCATCGCCGTTCTTGACGGTCAGCACGGGCGTTATGGGGCTGCCGGTGTAATCATGGCTGCCCAGGGGCTCCAGGGTGGGAGCGATGGGCATGGGCAGGATTTCGCAGGGCACGTCCAGGGTGGAGTTGCTGGGGCTATAGTTGGCCGAAGCGGCTCCGCTCAGTTCAATGTCTACTTTCACCGTGTTCTGGCCGCCTACGTCAGGGCTCGTGTAGGGGGCGGGGATTGCGGTGACTGTCACAGCCCCCATGTCCTTCTGCAATATATTGGACAGGGCCAGCTCACCTGTGGCTTTCCCGGCGGCTGTGGTCTTGTCGTAGACCTTGCTGACCTTATAGGTTCCGACGGCAATGGTCAGGACGCGGGGGTTTATGTTCACCGTGCCTTCGCATACCACTTCATCCTTGTAGGTCTTTCCGCCTACGGTTCCGTTGTACAGCACCCTGAAAGAGTGGGAACCCGCATTCGGGATATCCGTTCCGGTCTTGTCCAGGCTGAAGTGGCTCCGGTCATTGTCCTTGCCAATACCTGCCACTGCCGTCAGGTCCCCGATGGTCACGATATCCTGCCAGGCATCACCGTATGCCGCTCCGGACTTGACAGTCACTGCATTGGAGGTGGCGGCCGGTGCATTGCCTACCTGGAATACGATGTCTTTCACCGTGAAGGCGATTTCGCCGGTTGCGCCGGTGTAATTCGAAGCATTCGGGGCAAAGGAATATCCAATGACACCTTTGTCATTCTCCGCCAGCTTCGCAAGCTCCGCCTTCAATGTCTCGTAGGAATAGTTATCCTGGCTATTATAGGTATAGGTTATCGTTCCCTCGACAGCCTCGCCTTTCACTCCGGTATAGGAGGGCTGCAGGAAATCGCCTACGCCTACCAGGACATTCTGCTGCCGTTCCACTGACTCCGTGCATTTCGCAGGGGTGATGGTCAGCTTGTTCCCCGTGAACGCAATCTGATAGTTAGGGTTCTGGTCATTCGTGATTGTACCCTGTGTGATTGCATAACCTCCAGCTTTTACATCCTCACCGGCTTCACGTGACAATTCGCCTTTTAAGGGATAGTCTGCAACCACTCCTGTCGCTTTATAGGTAAGCTTGGGATCTGCGGAGCCGTATACCTTGGTCTGCGCGTTGGCTTCCACCGTTACCTGCCTGGGTTTTACCGTGACCTCCACCTCAGTGCTGACATTCCCATAGCCTGTATCTGCATTCGGTACAAATACCACCTTCAGCTTCTTGTCTCCGGCTTCTCCGTAGGATTTTACGCTTTCATCCCATTTGAATGTGCCTGAAACCTCCGCATTCTCTTCATCCTTCGCTGAGCCGCCCTGCAGCACGCTCCCTGATACCGCATCGCCAAACGTCACCTCTACCTTATTCGGCGCGGTGATTGTCAGCTTGCCTTTATGTTGATAACTTTCGCTGGACAGCGTAAGGATTTCTTCGCCGAATAAGGCTTTTTCCTCCGGGCCATATATGTATCTGATGCTGGACGAAGTACCATACCGATTCGTAAAGTTACATGTATAGCCGCTATCTACAGACCCGCTGGCCCCTGCCAGGAACAGCTTGTCCGGCGCTCCGACTGAATCGCCGTCACAGTTCGTCACATCCACCAGATAATTATTCCCATCCAGCGTGACGATATTCCACATGTGAGGGCCGGCACCTGTACCGCCGCTCATAACTCCGGTAACGGTATAGCAGACGGCATTATCGAAACCGGACAAATCACAAAGGTACTGGAAAGCTTTGGAATAGCCTTCGCATACTACATTTGTAGCCGCATCTCCATCGAACACCCACACAAGCTGCCATGGATTGCCGTAGGGTGTGTTATCATTGGCAGCCGCATCTCTATTATAAGCAACAAGCTTACATATCTCTTGCATGTATCCCTTGAGCTTCTCGTAATCGGATTGGCTTTCATACTGGCGCACAATCTCTGCCGCTTTCGCAGCAGCCGCTTTCGCGCTGACAACCTTGCTTGAATCCACCTTATCAACGCTGCCGCCCTGATACTCGTTCGCCACGCTAAAAATAACCGATACATCCAGCAGCTCTCCGCGGTTGGCTGAGCTTAAGCTGTAGCTATACCTTATCCCCCCGCCATTTGCCTTGTTGAACCAGTACAAATCATAGGGGCAGTCCATCAGAAGATAGTCAAGTACATCGTACATCACCACCTCGAGTTTCTTCTTGGCAGCCTCATTCGTAGACGCATCGGCAAACGTTATGTTGCCTAAGCTGAATACCGTAGAGACCTCTCCCCCATTTGCCACTGTCTCGATTTTGCCCTTCAGTGTACTGTAAATTGCTTTTGCAGTTTCATCCTGCAGCTTGTCCCCGCCTACATTCCCATACAGGGAGCTGCCTAAATCACCATAGAAAAGCTGCTCAATATACCCTGCAAAGAGCTCGTCATTGCCCGGCATGTCAATATCCGGCACAATTACCACTTCGCTGCTCTGCAGATCTCCGGCCTCGTCCGCATTATCTTTCTGCTCATCCCCGGCATCAGGCTCCTGGGATTCTTCTCCCGGTTCTTTCGAAGCCTCGGCATCCGAATCCTCTTCGGCTGGCTTCTCTCCATCCGCGCCATCGGATTCCTCTTTGCCCGGCTCCTCAGTATCCGCAGCATCCGAATCATCAGCGCCTGGCTCCTCGGTATCTGCGGCATCCGAGTCGTCCGCCCCAGCTCCCTCTGAATCCGCGGCATCCGAATCATCGGCTTCCGGCTTTTCTTCACCCGGCTCCGTCAAATCCGCACTATCGGATTCCCCTTCGTCCGATTCCTCCGTGCCTGCGGCATCAGACTCCTCCCCCGATACCTCCGAATCCGCACCGTCCGATGTCGTACTTTCCGGCTCCTCCGTGCCTACGCCGTCCGGCTTCTCTTCATCGGTCTTCACTGCATCCGCGGCGTCAGAATCCTTTTCGCCCGAAACGGCAATGTCCACGGCAGCAGAATCTTCCATGCCCGGCTCTTCCAGGCCAGCGTCACCCGGCTCTTCCGGATCCGCTTCAACCGAATCCAGCGGAACAGGCCGGATTCCCATATATTCAGAATCCTCCTCCGAAGCCGCTTCCTGCTCCTGCCTGCCGCTCGGGCTGCCCCCCCTGTCCGTTTCCTGCGCATATGCCGACAGCATTGCGTAGTCCACATTGCTGCCGACCAAAGCAATCGACAGCAGCAGCACGAGAACACATTTCCACCAATGTTTCCTTCCCTTCATGTCCCTCTCTCCCGTAAATTTTTATTTTGGATAACAATTAACGACATGTGTATTATACCATATTGCCTTTTTTTGTCAAAACTATTTTCACTGTTTCCAGCTTTTCCCAAAAGCTTCTTTTGCGAAAAATATTTTTCGTCACATCCCGATTTTTTCAAACTGCCTCATTGCATCCATCCCTTCTTTCGGTTATGCTATTGCCTCAGGAGGTGCGCATTATGGCAAACGAAGAGAAAAAAGATTTCAACGCGATGCTGAACGACAGCAAGGACATGCCCAAGATCCAGATCATAACGGATGAGAAGAGCATCCTGAAATACGGCGGGGACAGGATGTATTTCGCGCCGCCAATGGACTATGACAGGGTAATGCGCCTCGTGCCCTTCGGAAAGCTGCTGACCGTAGGGGCCATACGGGAATATTTTGCCCGACAGAGCGGCGCGGATTTTACAGAGCCGATCACTGCGGGCATATTCGTCTCAATCGCCGCCTGGGCAAGCTTCCAGCGCACGGACCGCAGGACGCCCTACTGGCGGACGCTCAAGGCAGGCGGGGAGCTGAACGCGAAATTCCCCGGCGGCATAGAGGCGCAGAAGGAGCTGCTGGAAAAAGAAGGGCACACTGTCATACAGAAGGGAAGGACAAATATCAGGTATTACGTCAGGGATTACGAGAAGGCGCTGTTCGAGCTGTGATTCCGGACAGAGGGACGGCAGGCTGGGGCCGACTGGGGCAGGCTGTTCCACCTGGGAGGCCCCGCTTGCGGAAAAATGCGGGCTTCCCAGAGCAGCGGCGCGTCACCCGACCTTCAGCCCAAGGCAGCCTGCCCTTTTCTTAAAGCTGAGGTACTGTCTTTCGGTGATGAAGTCTTCTCTGGCGACAGGAGCCGTAAAGCGGAAGTCCACTTCCCCCATGGCTTTCAGGGCTGCCTGCCTTATGGTCATCTCGCCGAACTGATAGGGCGCGTCCAAGTCCTTCATATATTCCCCTTCAAATGCCTTATTATGGTCGAACAGGGGATGGCAGCCCAGGATCTCCATGGTATCCATATCATAGAAAAAGCCCCAGTTCTGTCCATGTCTGTCACGGTTGCTGATCAGGAAGTCCACAATCCACATCTTGTAGATGCTTTCCCGGTCAATCCGGAACATTTCCTCCTCCGGGTTCATGCCGTTTACATTGCAGTAGGAGATGAACTCCATGCCTGTCAGAATCGCTTTTGCCTCTGTGGTCATGCAGGGACACATGCAGACATATTTATCTTCATCCTTCCCGGCCTCGTAGTGGACATGTTCCACATTCATTTTGTCCAGCAGATTGGAGCACATAACCTCTATCCTGGACTCCGTATTTCCATTCGCCCCCAGCTTATAGAGCCACAGATTGCCGTCCGGATGGCGTCTCCACGCCTTCGCATAGGCTCCGTTGGTGGTCAGTTCAGGCGTGATCATGGAACCCTGGAGGGTGAGCGATTTTCCATGCAGGGCCACCTGCGCCACTATCTCGTTCAAAGGATTCTGCTTCACATCGACTTTGCTCCAGGTAATTTCCTCATCATCGTCAAACTTCAGCCAATAGGAATCCGATACGGACACCGCCCTGCAGGTCATGGCAATCCTGACCCGCTGCTCATCAGTCCCGGTCTGCTCAAAGCGAAACAGGTTGTAAATCCATTTCGCGTTGGCACGGCTTAAGAGCAATACCCTGTTAGCCAGCCAGCTGACGATGGCTTCCTCGTTCTTTCTGGCTGCTATCATGGACTGCGTCATGTCATAGGAGGATTTTATGCTGCCGGGGTCCGGCATCCTGCGCAGCTTCCCTCTGACGGGATAGGGCAGGTATTTCTCATTCAGGATTTCATATTGCAGCGTCTCGAAATCTACCTTCATGACTTCCATATCTTTCAGCATTATCGTAAAAGGCCTGACACCGTTCATTTGGGCACCTCGTTTCTTTTAAAGATGGTTCTTTTCCGGCACTTCATTTTTTACAGTGTATCAGGTATTCTGACGAAATACAATACCCTGAAAGTGCTTGCGGGCCGTCTGACTGCCCTCTTTTGGAGGAGGCGTGCTAATGGCACAGAACTTAGTCGGAGATTCTGGGATTTTCAACATTTTCTCGGTTGAGCATCTGCTTTCTAAGGCTTTTGCGTCCCTGCTTTGTAGGCAAGCCTACCTTTTGCAGTATCTTTTCCCACATATCTGCTCTGACTGCCGGTACTCTGACACAGTCTTACCGGCTATTTTGCATGCCTTCTCCAGGGAACACTGCAGCTCCTTCATGATATTCTCTATGATTTCGATTACCTGGCTGGCGCTGCCTTCCGACCTGCTGTCCTCCATCATCTCTCTTATGGCCTGGCACACGTTATATTCTCCCTTCTCTGTCTTATATCTCTTTTTATTTTCCTCAAATCTCTTTATGCCCATCAATACGCCCAACGTCTGGGCAGTCTCCTCATCCATCTTCTGGTAAACCGCATTTTTGTCCAGCAGCTCCTTCAGCCGTTCCTTGTCCCTGCGGCAGGCCAGAATCATAAACAGCTCCCGCAGCGATGTCTGGAAGCCGGAGCAGTCCACAAGCTCATTGGCACATACGAGGCGCATGGGATAATCTGCAAAGCACTCTTTCCATGCCCCATCGCCCACATGCCCGGACATGTTTTCCCCAAAATCCATCATGTCCTTCAGGCTCCTTGGGCCGTCCCACTCCTCTGCCCCATGGTACAGGCATAGTGTATAGACAGGCGAAAAACGCTCCTCTCTGCGCACTTCGCTCAGCCGTTCCCCCTCATTGGCGTAGACCCGCGTCCCCGCCCTGTCCAGCTCCCGGTTCGCCCTCTGGGCTCCCCGTATCTGCTTTCCATATTCCCGACAGTCATAATCCATGATGCGCCAGGGCATGATGTAGTTCACATCGCTCTGGCTCTCCACCGCCAGGATTTTCAGCTCCTTGCCGGATTTCAGCCTCCTCTTGATGTCGCGCGTCCGCTGTCCCCCTTTCTCCCCTGGCTTCCCATGATATACTTCCGATGCCTCCGCCAGCTCTCCCGCGTCCACCACCTGCTGCCCCTTAAAATACATCTGGTTGAACAGGTCGGCGAATCGTTTGTCGTCCTCCAGATAGGACAGCATCGCATTGTTCTCCGCTCCCATGTGCTCTCCTCCATTTTGGGCCGGGACTCTGGAATCTGGCTCCTCATCCCTGCCGTTTTTTCAATCCTCCCATGTCTACAGTTGCGCTTTTTCCAGTGAAAAACGGCAGAAATGCCATTTGACATCAGAAAGAAACAGATTTTAGATAAATTGCTTTAAAGGTAGGATAGTATATTTGGGGGTGGTTGTCAATGGTTTCTTGGAAGGTTTCTGATAAAAGATTTATGTATAAACTTTTCATTACAAATCTCTATATGGGAACGTGATTATACAACTATAAATGAGCAAAATAGAAATTTCATACAAAGCTATAAATGAGCAAATTTAAAAAATTGCACAATAAGCCTATGCCACTAAAGCTAT
>NZ_CAPDXS010000059.1:0-29200 GCF_948601915.1 uncultured Acetatifactor sp.
GTTTTGGTAAGCAGCCCCTTTACCTCATAGGCCGTCTGGAAACATTCTTCATCCTGGATAGGGGCCAGGTACATTTCATATTCCACATCCGGGAAAATCTCCGCTTCCATCTTTCCGGCCAGGTCCTCCCGTTCTTCATCATCCGCCACGGTATATAATTCCAGGTCAAAATCCCTGGCCTTTAAATTGTTTAGGTTGTCCGCTCCCCTGCCCGTATCATGCGGAAGCATATAAACCATATAGGGAAGCGGCGGCACCGGGTCATCAACGGTTCCCTCAAATTGGTTCTTCGCAAGCGGTATTCCGTGTTTTACAGAAAATGCCTTTGCCCTCTGTACAAGTTCTTCAACCCCCACGCTATCCCCTCACTTTCTGCGTTATCTTCTGTACGGCCAATTCCCCCAGGGTATCATTTACGGGGCCGATATGTTCAAACGCCCTTACCCTGCCGCCGTTCCTTGCCTGGTGCCCTTTTTCCAGTAAATGGGTCAGTTGGTAATTTTTCTTGTTATACACGGAATATCCGTTCAATCCAGTAATGGCGGATGCCCTGCTGCCCCTTACGTCATGCGTCCAGTCCTTGGTATATTTCCCGGTTCTCTCCGTGTACGGTCCGCCCTGCTTCAACGCCTTTTCCGCTGCGGCGGCGGTTTCTTTCAAGCCCTCATTTACGGCTTGTTTCAACTCCCCGTTTGTCCATTCCTCCAACTGTGACATTATGGCATCCCCCAGGCCGTCAATGGATGTCCTCAATTCTTACCAGCCCTTTCCCCGGCGTAAAGTTCAATCTTCCCGTTGCTTTTGGGGCCGTATGTCCGATAGACAGCCAATGTCCTGCCGTCCACCACTATTTCCGTCTGCCCCTCATATTCAAATCCCCAAACCTCAACCATCATGGATGCCTTGAAACTTTTCTGCCCTGCTGCCGTAAATTCATCACGGCCTACCGGGTGGATTGTCCCATAGGCTTCTTTTTCCAGGTATTCCTTTGGGTTCTTTTTAACCAACAGTTTCACTATTGCTTCGATTGTAGCCACCGCCCTTTATTTTCGTGCAAATCATGTTGTATGATTCCATCAGCTCTTTGTGGTTGTCCGGGTGTCCAAAGTTTGCATCCGCATAGAGTAAAGCGGCTTCCACAATCAACGGGTCCTTTATGTCCTCCGGCCCTAAGTATGACGGATGCACCCCTATCCGCTTTAGGTCTGCAAGGGCAACCTCTACCAGTTGCCCCACGTCTATGTCCAGGGTGTCAGTTGACATTTTGCGAATCCGCAATTTTGCCCTGGAAATCAGTTCTTCCTTTGTCATGCCCTGCCGCCTTTCCTGCTTCCTACTTTGCCGCTGCCGGATTCTTTACACGGATGAACCCATTCTTGGCAACCACGTTTCCGCCCATGAACACATCCGCACGGTAGGCAACCTGGCCCTGCTTGAATTTGTAATGCTCGGATTTCCTTGCATCAATATCACTGAAAATTGCCACTTCATAATTGCTTAACGGGCCGTATGCCATGGCATATGCCCCGGCGGTTCCTCCAACCTCTCCGCAAGCGGAATTTATGATAAAAGGCACTTCATCAATGGTTCCCGTGTTGCCATGGTTCTTGATTGTGTACACCTTGCGGCCCTGCTTGTCACGCAACTTTGCGAACTTTTTAAGGTCCTTTTTGTTGAGGATAAGCACGGCAACGTCCTCCACATCTTCATCACCGCCATAGGAATAAATGATTTCATCCAGGGTCCCGTCATCAATGGCCGTAATCGTGGTGATGTCCGTGGACGGGTCAATGACTTGTTCCTTTTCCTCTGTGGGATTGAAAAAGATTCCACGGAACTTTCCAGTTCCGCCCGGCCCCACTAAAATCTGTCTGGAAGCGTAACGCTTGATTGCGCGGGTCACGCTGTCCTCCACCACGGCATCATAATCCGCATCCGGCAATTTAATCATTTCTTCCGGCTCTTCGGCATAGGCCGTGATTTTCTCCCGTACAATCTCCGCATAGTTAAATACCGGCTCGGAAGCGTTGTAGTCCGCTCTCTCTGCGGTGCTTCCTGCCCCGTCCCCATAGGAAACCACATAGGGCCGTCTGTAGCTTTCGCCGCCCGGAAGCGGAACGGTATGCACCCGGTCAATGAGGGAAGAAACATTGTTGAACGTGGGGGAAATGTCCGGGCTGTCATGCTGCGGCATCACAATCCCGTTGGCGGTGGAAAGTGCGTTCCTGGGACTTGCCAACGCCTTTGCCTTAAAAGTGACTTTCTTCCCGTCCTTTAAGGACCTGCCGCTCTTTGCCCTGGCCTGGTTCTTCGGCTCCTGACTCCCCTCTCCGGCTCCCGGTTCCTCTGCCCCCTCTTCCGGGTCCGCTGTCCCTGCTGCGGCTGCTGCCGCCATCAATTCTTCCCTTGTCTTGATTTCATCCAGGATTTCACCAATCAGACGCATTTCGTCCATGGCATCCGTCAATTCCTGGCCGGAAAACGCCTGGGCTTTCTTCCCCAGGTCCGCCGCCCGGTTTTTAAGTTCCTTTTTGGAAAGTTTCATCAACTCTTCTCTTGTCATTGCTATGTTCTCCTTTCTTACTCCCTCACCTGGTCATATACTCCATGGCAAGTGAAACAATCTCTTTCCGTCTGTCCTGCTCCCCTGTGTCCTGCTGCCCTGCTGCACTCTCCGGCTTTAAAATCTCCCCCGGCGTATTGTGGCAATACAGTTTCGTGTAATCCTGCACCGCTGCGGCAATGGTGTTTTCCTCCCCCACCTTTACCCGGAAATACTCCGCCGCCTGGGTTCCGTTCAGCCACGTTTCTGCTTCCATCAGCCCTTTCACCGTTTCAATGTCCACGCCATCCGCCAGGTGTTCGGCGTAAATGCTCCAAATGCCGCTTTCCACGGCATCCAGGGTTTCCGCCATCTTCCTAAGTTCCGTGGCGTTCCCCTCGCACCCTGCCCATGGCTTGTGAATCATCAGATAAGCGTTTGACGGTATGGTGGGCATATCGCTGTCCGCAAAGGCAATGACGGAAGCAATGGACCCGGCCAGGGCATCCACATGGACGGTTTTCTTTCCCTGGTATCTTTTCAGCATATTGTAAATGGCAATCCCGGCGAATACGGAACCGCCGCCGGAATTGATGTATATGTTCAAATCCTTTCCCCCGGCTTCCGCAAGGAAATTCTTGATTGCTTCCGGGTACTGGTCCTCTTCCTGCCACGCTCCCCACCAGTCTGAAACAATATCCCCGTAAAAATACAGGTCCACGGTGGTTTCCGTTGCGTTCTTGAACTCATAGAACCGTTCCACGGTTGCGTGTGCCCCGTCCCGGCACGCCATAAATTTTTTCTTTATGCCCGGCATCCTCCTAACCCCCTTTCATGGCCGTAAAATAAGCACGGGCCGCCGCTTCCATTGCCCGGCGTTGTCTGTCCTGCTGCCCCGGCGGCAGTTCCCCATCTCCGCCCTGCTGCCCGTCCTTTCCCACCTGGTAAAGGCTCTGGTCCCCGGCTTTTACATAGTTCAGCGAAACCATACGCACGTCCCCGTCCTCCGTTGGCGGATAATACATAAGTGCCCGGTATTCGTTTATTGTCATGGCTCCACGGTCAAACATATTTCCGCCTATTGTGTCCCTGGTCTGCAATGTCGCATACTGCAAAAGGTTGGCGGTAAACTCTATCTTGTTTCCATACCCTATTTCCCGTGGCGTAAGAAGTTTAAATGTGAACTCATAACCCAACTGGATTGCTATTGGCTCAATCACATTTTCATAAAATGAAATCCATTCCTGGTCTGAAAGGGTGGAAGTCAGCACCTTTTCATTCACGCCGTAATAGCGGTATACGTTGTCACGTAAGAAAGTAATCTGTGCGGTAGGCAACGGCGTGGTCTTTGTGCTGATTTCGTGGAACTCATATGTGCTATCCAGTGCCGCAACTCCCCCGGCGTTGGAAGCGTTCATATATGATTCCTGGAACTCCTTGGCCTTTTCCTTTAGTTCCTTATCATCTGCAAGGTTGCTATATTTCAGATACCCGGAAAGGCTATTGGAACGGTTTACAATGTTCTTAATCATTTCCCCGGATGTTTCCACAAGGTCCAGGCTCCGTTTTAACTCAATATCCGGGGACGTTCCCAAGAACCGCTTTTTGTTGTACCTTGCCTTTATGTGGATGACGTTCTGGTAAGGCACCGTGTACGTTTCCCCGTCATAATCCCAACGGAAACGGAATAGGACGTTGTGGCGGTCATCCTCAAAAATGCGGTAACTTTTCGTTGTAATCGGTTGTATGCTCGTTACCCTTGTAAAATCCTCATTGTAGAAAATCACGGAAAAGGAATTGGAAGTATAAACCAAATCGGATGCTATGCGGTAAAGGAAATCATAGGTTGACATTTCCGGGCATGGCCGCAAGGTCAAAATCCTTGCCAGATAGTCATTTTTCACCGTCAGCCCTTTTTCATCCTTTCGGATTACCTGGGGCTGTAGCTTGCCCACGTTCTTTGCTATGGCATCCGCTATGGCTCCCACAATGTCATTATCCCGTAACGTCCCCGTTGGCACATATTCCCCACGGCTCAATAAAAGCGGTCTGTACTTCGCCCTAAAGGCTCCAAACACGTTTGCAATGATTCCCGTACTATTACCCCCTTTCCTCAAAAATAGGCCCATGGAACACGCCCATGGACCCATTGTAAATATATTCGTGTTGAAATTCTGACCCACTTTAAAATCCTGCTGCCGGATGCCGCCTTATGCCGCTTCGTTCAGCAGCTTCTTTCCAATCTCGCTATGGTATTTTGAAACCATTGTCATTGCATCAAATACAGAAACCGCCCCGTCTATCCTTAACCGCTTTTCAATCTTTACGGGCTTCATGCGGCTGTCATTCATATTGATTTCCACGGCCACGTTCAAAAGGTGGGATGCCAAAAGGGTATTGTCCCCCAGGTTATACTTTCCGTCTTTTAAATCCCCCTCGAATTGGTGTAGGATAGGCGTTAGGTTGGTGCCCTGGTAAACGTCATCCGTCTGGAACCCGGCCATTTTAAGTTCGTCTATCAAATACCCTGCCATGTATCGGTCATAGCCTATTTTCAGAGGACGGATTTTATAAACCTTTACCAGTTCTATGAACCATTTGTAAACGTCCTTGTAATCCACCTGGTTTTCCCCGGATATTTCCAGGAACCCCCGTTCCCGGTGCAGATTATAGGGCACGTTATCTTCATTCACGGCCACTTCATACCGTTTCTTGGGCATATAGAATTTTGTTATGACGTTCCATTTCCCGTTCTTCCAGATAACGATTGATGCCGCCGTAAGGTCCGTTGTACGTGAAAGGTCTATGCCGCCCACGCAATAACAGCCCCGGAACTGCTCCAAAGTAAGGTGTATGTCCTCGTTTACGGCTTTCATCACGTCCCAATAGTCAAGCCATGCCACACTGGAATTTTGCTTGATATTACAGTATTTTGTAAGGAACTCCACTTTCTTTGAAAGGGATGCCCTTGCAATTTCTATCTGCTCAATATAAAATTCCTCTGTCACGGAAACGCCCAGGTTTGGATTGCTCTTTTTCAGTTCTTCCAGGCTGTCCCATTTCTCTATATTGTCAATCATGTAAAGGAAAGGCAGAATCCGGCTTTCCTTGGAATTGCCCTTTAAGAATGACGTTGCACGCCGCATCAGTTCGTCATATACCCCGTCATTTATGTACCCTGCCGTTGATATGGACAATATAAGCGGCTGCTTCCTTGCCCCCAGGGCGGAAGTCATTACTTCATACTGTTTCAAGCCCTGGTCCCCTGGCCATGCTTCCATTTCATCATTGACAACCATCTGCGGATTAAAACCGTCTGATTTTTTGGAATTAAAGGCAATCTTTTTGATGCTTGTGTTAAATTCCTTGATATAAATATCACTCCGGCGTTTCTTCGTGATGCTCTCCATTTCTTTATCCGCCTGGACAATCTGGTAAAACGCATCATACACAAGGTCCGCCTGGTCCAGTTTAGGGGCTAGGAAATAAACCTTTGCCCCATACTCCCCGTCTATGTATGCCATATATGCCGCTATTGCGGCGGCAAACAATGTTTTCCCGTTCTTACGGGCAACAACAACGAAAACTTCCCTAAACTGCCTATACCCGGTCTTTTTATCCATAATGCCGAATATGGCGCTTACAATGGCTTTCTGCCACAATTCTAATTTCAGTAAATCGTTCCGGCCCTCGGAATGGTGGCAAAACTCTTCTATGAAACCTATTGCATTTCCTGCCTTTTCTCCGTCAAAATCCCACTTGCCATTTTTAAGGCCATCCACAAGGATTTTGTAAATGGTCCTTATCCACTCGCCTACCGTTACGGTGCCGTTTTGTATGGCATCCCAATACTGAAAGATATAATTATTTTCCATTCCTCAACGCCGCCAATCTGCTTATGTTCTTTTTCTCCTTTGGCGGCAGATATTCAATAAGCGTGTGGATTATGGCCGTATACTGGCGTGAATATTTTTCATAAATTGTGGCAGACGGGTGGGCCTTTACAAACTTCTGGGAAGCGTTCACCGTTTCCGTTGTAAGCCCCTCTTTTTTCAGTTCTTCCTTGGCCTGGAAGCACGCCACTTTCAGAAATGCCGCTTCCTCTATCAGCGAATTTACCAGGTTTTTCTTGTCCTCGTCATCTATCCCGTCAAACATTGGCTTTAAAAAATCTATCTCTTTTTTTATCCGGGCCGGTGTGATTTTGTTTACTCTTCTCTTAGGTTTCGTGTCGGATTTCTCTTTATTTTCATCCAGTTTTTCCGCCTTTTTTGGCGTGTCGGTTTTCTTCGACTTACTTAAAGAAGATTTTTTCTTTTCCTCCATGTTTATCCCCCCTCATATGCGTGCGACCCTGCGGAGTTTTTTTGAGGTATCTCCCTCGGTTCTTCCGGCCCCTCCAAAATTCTGCCCACCGGGGGGCGTACCCTCTCCTTTTCTCCTGGCGGCGGCAGCAGGTTCCCGTTTCCGTCAAATCGGTAACGTGCGGCGTGCTTCGCCTTATGCTCCTTGTTGTGGCAATCCTCACAAACCAATTCCAGATTGTCCAGGGCAAGCGTTATCCTGGCATCATGGATATTGCCAGGCGTTATATATTTCTTGTGGTGGACAATCACGCCGGGAACGAAACGCCCGGCGACTCTGCACCGCTCGCACAATCCGTTTGCACGCTTGATTGCTGTCTGCCTTGCTTTCTTCCAGGCATCCGACTGATAGAAACTCTTTGCATATTCTTTCAACTGCTGCCACCATCCTTTCTCTGTACATGATTAAGGGCCTACAGATATTCCCATCCATAAGCCCATGTTAATATAAATCATCCCTATATTCTGACCCGTTTACTGTATGCCCTGCTGCCGCCTGGCTACTTTGTGATTTCCTGGGTAAACTTTGTAATGTTCGGGACAAACTGAAATGTCCATGCTTCATCCCGGATAGATATAATGTTCCCATCCTCATTGATTGCCAGGACTTCAATAAACCTGGGCTTTACAATCGTGTCCCTATTACTGTAATCCATATCATCCGGCATCCGCACTTCCATTAGTGCTATGGCGTTTAATACCATTCCCCCATGTATTACTTTGAATCTGCTTAAATCAATTCCCATCTTCCATTCCTTTCCCACCCGGCAACATATCCATTGCCTGGGCAATCCGTGTTATAAATTCCGTCCGATACTCATAGAACTGGCGGCGGCCACACAAGGCATCCGCTATGTATTCATAGGGCGTATTATATACAATGCTCTCATAAATCCTTTTCTGCATCTGCCGCCTGGCCTGGATGCTCTCAATATTCTGGCAAGAAGAACACAAGGCATCTTCCACAACGGCGGCGGCCATAATGTCAAAGGCACTGGCCTTTCCGGCTTTTATTCTCTTTTTCCGCTTTTCGTTGCCTTGTATGATACTTCTGGCTACTGCCTTAATATCGGCATCCATCCTTTCCAACCTCTGCCCCCCCTATTCCTCATAGGTCTTTTTCTGTACTTCGGAACGCTCCACCTTTATGCTTTCCTTTGCCATCTTGGAAACCCTTGCCTTTATGCCCTGCCCTACTTCAATCGTGATGCCTTTCATGGCCTTTTCCTCTATGGCATCCACGGCCCGGAACATGATATTTACAACGCTCTGGTCAATGGGCTTTTCCGCCGTGCTACTGAATAGTTCTTCGATACGGCTCTTTGCTTTCTGCACCCGTTCCTTGCTTTCGGCATACTTCTTGGCTTCCTCACACTGGCACCTACACGTTACCGCTTCGTTCACTTCATCCTGGCCCCATCCCATCATTGTATGGACAACGCCGCCCTGGCCGCAAAAGCGGCAATATCCCGTCTGGCTCTCCACGCCCTCCGGCATTTCCCGGCCCTCTTCCTGCTCCATTTCCCTTAAATCCTCTTCTGGTATCGCATGGCCGCCGTCTGTCTTTTTTCTCATGCCTTATCCTCCCCTTTCTTTGCCTGGTTATAGGCATCCATGGCAACGGTAAGCACCGCCGCCGACTGCTCCACGCTCAACTGTGTGCCCGTCACCAGAAATGCCAGGTTCTTGTTTATGGTTTCCAACGTATCTTCCAACGTCATGTTCTTTAGCGGCTTCCCGGCGGAAAGGTCTGCAATGGTCTTTATTATCGGCACCTTGAAATATTCGTCTACTGCTGCCATGTTGGCGTTTATGGTGCTTTCCGCCCGTGTCGGCGTGTGCCTTTCACACTTGCGGCAATGCTCCCGGCAGAACATACGCCCCATTGGAACGCCGTCACACTTCCCGTCAATCCACGGGGCGTTCAGACACTTGGCAAGCGGCATCTTTCCGGGTTCCTGCAAATAATCCAGGATTTCCGCCTTTGCTTCCTCCGCCCCATGGCATACCGCTGTCTTATAGCCCTGCTGCCGCAATCCGGCCATAAATGCTTCCTGCTCCGGCGTTGCTTTGTTCCGGCCATACTTCATTTCCAGATAAAGGCCGTGGAAATTATGGCTTGCCACGGGCAGACACACATCCGGCACGCCGCTTTTCAGCCCCATGGCCTTTAATACCGCCCCGTTTGTCCTCTTCCCCTCGTTTGGGACGTGGTACATAAGGGAAAGGCACGGCAAGACGTGTGTATTGTTCCCGGCCCACACGAAAAGGGCCATCTGCTCCGTGGTTTCCCCTTTCTTCATGTTCTGCATCCTCATTTTCCAAACCTCCTATTCTTCCTCAATGGCATATTCCCGTTTACGCCGCTTGCAATCCTCTAACATCCTTTCCAGGATGCCCGTTTCCTCTTCATTCAGCCAGGTATAATATTTTTCAATCATCTTTACGGCATGAAGTTTCCGGGCGTTTTCCTTTTCCTCTTTGGTTGTGTCGGTATCTGACACATTGGCTTCCCTGGTTTCCTCTTCCTTGGTCTTGCGGTGTTTTTTCTCTTCGGCCATGGCCTTTATTTCCTCCGCACCCATGCCGCCTTTGTCCTCGGAAGCCTTTGCAATCTCTTTTTGGGTCCCCTCGTCTGCCCTGGATGCTTCCATGGCCGCCGTGATGCCCATATTGCCTTTCTGGAACTGTTCTTTCACTTCCGGCGTGGCGTTCTGGTCTATGGTGTTAAGGGTCCTTATCTTCGGCACGCTCTCCCCCATCACCGCCGCCACATAATCCCGGACCCTCTCCCCTGCTTCCAGGACAAGCAAGCCCTCTTTCCGTGCCTGGGTCAATACCTCTTTCCAGTCCGCCGCCTGGGTCATAAGGTCATAATCCGACATTTTGCGGTTGAACGTATTGCCGATTAAAAGCGCAATCCGAAATTCTATTTCCGTCATATCCTTGTAGCGGCAAGGGACGGTTTCAAACTCTTCTTTCCCCTCTGCCACAAGGATTTTTATACCGCCCAGGCGGCGGTGGCCGGAAACAAGCCAGTATTCCCCATTTACACGCCCCAATACAAGGGGCTGCTGCAACCCGTCCATTTCAATTCCCGTGGCTATTTCCTGCAATTCGTCCATGCTGTATTTATTATGCGCCGTCACAACAATGTCCCGGTAGTCCAGGTTGATTTCCCGGTAATCCTTGTTTTCCCCTGCTTCCGCCCTGGTTGCGGCGTTCACGACATCCAGAATATTAAATCCCATCCCTTAACCCCTTTCCCCTGCTGCCAGGTTCCCAAATTTCTGCACATACTCCGCCACAAAGGCTTTATAATCCTGGGCGGCTCCGCTGCGTACACTGTAGCGTGTCGGTGTCTGGTGGTAGAACGTGGCATCCTTGGCCTTTGTGGAATGTCTGATTTTCTGTGAGAAAACAGGGCATCCGCTCTTTGCCCTCAACCAACTTTCCGCCGCTTCGCTTGTGTCCGACTTCTCATAGTCCGTGATAAGCACCCCGGCAATCCTGGCCTTTCGGTTCAACGCCTTAACCTGGTTTATCTGCTCCACCAGTTCTTCCAGGCCGTCCAACGAATAGGCATCCAGGCACACGGGAATGATGATTTCATGGGTTGCCACCATGGCGTTTATGACGTTCATCCCCAGGTCCGGCGGATTGTCTATGATGCAATAGTCATATTCCCCGGCAACTTCCCCCAGGGCGGTTTTATAACGGTCATGCTGTGCATGGTCCTGGTCTGCCTTTACGGCAAGTTCCGCCAACTCCATGAAATAGTTGCAAGGTATTACATCCAGTTTTTCATCCGCCGCAATCCCGGAAACCCTCCGAATACTGTTTTCTCCCATATGGCCGGTCCGCATAATCCGGCACGCTTCCGCCTCCTGGTCCCGGTTGTATACCTCAAACATACGTGAAGCGTTCCCCTGCTTGTCATTGTCAAACAACAATACCCTGCTGCTAGGCCGCTTTCTTTTCTTGTCCCCCTCTGCCAACAGTTCCGCCATGGAAACGGCTGTGGTGGTCTTGGCACACCCACCCTTTAAATTGATGACTGAAACAATCTTCATTTCTTGTTAGGCTCCTTTCGCTTAATCTTCACCATACGGGCGTATATGTAGAACGCCGCATTGATTCCGTTGTACTTAACCTCTGCATCCAGAAATTCAAATCCAGGGTATGCTTTTTCCATCTGGCTTTTCAGTTCTTCATGGTCCCTTGCCATCCGCTCCACATTGCCCTTTTTAAACTTTGAATAGCTTCTTGTCGGCTTGTCCGGCTTTTTAAGGTTCTTTGACGGGCACCATCTTTTTGTCCCGTGTGGGTTCTGTGATATGTATGTGGCAAGCCCGGTTATAAGGAAATCGTCATCCGGCTTTATCCTCCTGGTGTTCGGTCTGTCACATTTCCCCCATAGTTCTTCCAGTTCGTCCCGGTCCATCCCGTCCCCGGATAACAGAATATGGAAGTGTGGGCGTTTGTACCCGTCAAAGGCAAGGATATAAATATATTTTGCATTGTCCAACCCGTCTTTTTTCCGGCGGCGGTTTATCCGCTTTATGAAATTGGTTATATCTTTCCTGGCCCTCTCTTCATCACCAGGCAGACAACCATCATTCCATCCAAATGTGGCCCAAATATCGCCCTTGCCGAAATTGATATTTGCCAGGCGTATCAGATAACGTCTTGCGTTCTTATCGTTTAGGTTCCGCTGTGACGGCCTGGTTTCCCTCTTCTTTGCCGTTACTGGCATATCCTTTTTATCCTTAAAGGCCGGGTATACCTGGCTTTCCAGTAATACGGTTCCGTTCTGGATGTTCTCCGCCTTGGTGGTGGTAGTCCGATAAAGGCACCCCACCTTTCCATCCTTTAACAGCTTTTCCAACTCCCACTCTTCCAGGGTGTCACACTGCTTTTGGTATGCTTCCTCATAATCGTAATCATCATACAGTTTTTTCATGTTCCCCACCTTTATATGTCAAGCCCCTACCCTCTTTCCTGCTCCTGGGCATCACTTCCCTTTTCCTCCCCTCCCTCCCCTCTTCTTATCACCATCACCCACCTATGCCTTTATATCTTTCTATAAATCCCCAGGGTGTCCGATATGCTAATACCCATTACAAGGACGGGCAAGGGGCACCGCCCATTTAAAAAAATCAGTCCAGAAATTCGTCAAACGCTTTCTTTATCAGTGCAAAACCGAACAAGGCCAGGCCGGATATAATCAGCATTGCCGCCGCTACTGCCGCCATAATTATATAAAACTCCATGTTTTCCGCCTTTCTTTCTATATATGGAAGAAAACTCTTTCTTTCCTCCATATCTTGTGCTATACTGTCCTTGTTAAGTTCCAACCCGGTTGCTTTTGGTGTTCCCCACCTTGCAACCGGGTTTCGCTTTCCCCGTTCATGCTTCCGGCAACTCTCCGAACATACTTTCGTATGTTTCCGTTGCGTAACGCATCAAAAGGGCTTTTGCTTCCTCTTCCTCTATCGCTTCACCATACGTCCTTTGGAAATCTTCCTCATGGGTCAACAGCCAGTTCCCTTTTTCAGATTTCCATAACTCGCAATCATACGTTTTTCCTGCTTCTTTTCCCTGGAATACCGCACGCATTAAAGGGCTGTCATTTTTATACCATTTCCTTACTGCTGCCACCCGTTCCATCTTGTCCGTGTCATACTTCATTCCGCCAATCACAAACCGCATCCGGCGCCCCATGTTAAGTCCCTCACTTTCCGCCCTACTGCTGCAACTTATATTCTTCCACTATGTCCACAACCTGGTCCATGATGCTTTCCAGGGTTTCAATGGTCATGGCCTTATCGTCTATGTAGAAATCCGCATAGACTTTTCTTGTGTCATTCCCCCATCTGTCCATCTGCTCCGGCAATGGCTCATTCACCGCATCAAAGACAATGCCCTGCTCTGTACACCATTCCACGGCATCTTTTAAATCCTTTCCGGCCCTGCTTGTCCAGAGGATAATTTTATGGCCGTTGGCTTTCAGCATCTTCACCGCCGCCACAACCTTTGCCTTTGGCTCCACGATTTCCGGGAACCTAGTAACGGCCAGTGTATTGTCAAAATCAACTGCATAAATCGCCATAGTCTTTTCCCTCGCTTTCTGCCTGGCTGTCTGCATCCGCCTGGCTCATTTCATATTTCAACAGCATGGCCGCCACTTTTACCATTTCACAAGCGGCATCCACGGCCTGGCGGTATATCGCCATTGGCTTTGCATCTTCCACCAGGAAACAAGCTATCTTTTTCCCTCTTACTCCATCCCACAACACGGCAAGGGAAGATTCCACGTTTTCCATGGCTTCCTTTGCTTCCTCCAATTCTTCCAGGGTCACGGCGTAACCCTCATGGCGGCTATTGAATAAAGGGAACTTTTCGTTTGCCCGGTTCAGTTCTGCCTGGGCGGCGGCTTCAACCTCTGTCCTTAACTCATTCATTGCCATGGCTTCCATCCTCCTTTTCCCCGTCCGGGTCCTGGTCCTGCTGCCCGGTTCCGTCTATCGCTTCATAATGACTTCCATCCTCGCACGTTTCACAACTCCATGTTTCCGTCCTTTTCTTTTCCCCGGCGGCTTCCCTGGCCTTTAACTTTTCCGCATTGTCCAGAATGATTTCATTAAGCCGTTCCCGTTCTGCCAGTTCCACGATACTTTTTAAGGTTTCCACGCCCTTTTCCAACCGCTCTTCATCTGGCAGCATACGCAAGAAACGCCTGGCGGATGTAATCATGCTCTCAATCTCATAGTCCGGGTGTGGTTCCACTTCCGGCAGAATCTCCGGGGCTTCCATCTTCCCGGTAAGCATTTCCCGGACGTACTCATGGGGCACGTTGCACCTGGCCGCATTTTCCATTAACTCCGCCTTTGCCGCTTCCCTCATAAGTTTGTAAAATTCCGTGTACTTCATGTCCACTGTTCCGTCACTTGTGAATCCATCTAATAATCCCATGCCCTTTTCCTCTCTTTCTATCTGTGAATCCTGGATGCAAAACAATATAAAGGTTCTGCATCAATTTCCATTTCTTCCCGGTTCTTATAAATCATCAAAGAGAACCACTCTTCCCCCTCTTCATCCGTGAAACGGTGGGCGAACTTCTCAAACCCAAAACGGGAATTTATCCTTGCCCCCTCCACCACGTTTGACAGCTTTGCAATCTCACGGCTGCCCAACGCCACACCCTCTATGTGGTACTGCTGCCACTTTCGGAATGTCTCTTTCAGATATTCCAGAAAATCCGGCTCCACCACGCCATTGATAGGCGTATAGCTTTTATACTTTGCTTCCGCCGCCCTTAATCTGTCCATCCTCTTTTCCTCGCTTTCCCGGCCCTCTGGCCGTTTATCCAGGCACGCCGCCGCATAACCTTTTTTATCCTGGCAATCTTTTCCTTGAACTCCGTCCAGTCGGTTATTTCCACCTTTACTTTCATTTCCGCCATCTTCCATTCCTCCTAAATGATGATTTTGTAATATAGGGTCATCTGCAAATCAGAAAAACGGAAATCCGGCGTTTTCTCCGGCTCCATTGGCGGCATCAGTCCCCGGTCTTTCCATTCCTTATGCCGGATTTCTGGGGATGCCCTAAACCGTTTCACCTGGGCATCCAGAACGGCATCCGCTACGGGGTCATGTGTCAGCAATGCCTTATACCCTTTGTATATGGTTTCCTGCCCTGCTTCGCTTTCCGCATCCCGTACAATCATCAGATTGTCCGAATTATGTATAATTTCTAAAAAGTCCCGTACTGTCATAACCGCCGCCTTACTTATGCAAATAAATACACATATGGACAAATACATAAATCATAGCCACGCCTAGTATGCCAAAGAATATACGGCTGCCTTTTGGGCTTTTGTTTGCCCCCAATGAATATATGATTGCTGTCCCGGCAAGCGCAATGTAAAGAACCGCGCCCAAAACCACTATCACGGTTTTCATTCCTATAACCATTACATTTTCCATATTTCCTTTTCCTCTCTTTCTGCTCTGATTATGCCGATAAATACACGCTCTGCACACGGAACCGCAATACTGTTTCCCAGGGCCATGTAACGGGCATTATCTGACATTTCCCTGCCGGATGCCCCGTACCTTGTCCAGTAATCCGGGAACCCGTCCAGGCGTTCACATTCAAGCGGCGTAAGGCGGCGGACCCGGTACTTTACCGCTGCGGCAATCCGCTCAATTATCACGGCAAGGGTTTCGCTTCCTCCCCCTGCTGCCCCACGGCTCTTTTTTATGGTCCCCACGCCCTCCTTGAACTCTGCATAACCGCTTTGTGTGTAGGCTACGGCGTGCCGGTCCGTGCTTGTGAGTGTCGGGGCAACGTCCTGGTTTATCCCTAATTGGTTTCCGCCGTTCTTTTCATCCCTGCCTATGACGTTTCCAGCTATGGTATAGACTGGAAGCAGATAAAGGCCAGTTCTCCCACCGCCGCCCCCATCCGTTCCCATAAGGGTTGCGCTCTTCTTGGAATTTATATAAATCCTATCCGCCGTCCTGCCGAAATCCAGTTTCATTTGTCCGCCTGGTTCCTCTGCCAGTCCTCCGCTATCCTCTCCAATAGGGCTATCTTTAGGATTGTCGGAACTTCCTTTTCCCTCTTCTCGGCCCGTGACAGAATACCCCAACACGCTTTCGCACTCAAAAAGTATTTGTCCGGCACGTCCATTTCTAAAATCTGTGACAAGGTAGATTCTTTTTCTACGTTGGGGAACTCCCCAAAACTGTGCGTCAAGCTGCCGCCATGCGACTGTCCGCAAATCCCCCCCCTGGTCCCTCAATTCCAACCAATCCGGCGGATGCCCATTTCCCACTTGTAGGCATTGGAATACTGGCTTCTGTGATTTCTTCCAGGACCCGGCGGAAATCCTCTCCCTTATTGCTTGAAAAAGCCCCGGCCACATTTTCCCATATGATATACTTTGGATATTCTCCATCTGTCTTTTCCCTCATTTCCCGTATAATCCGCACGGCTTCCATGAATAGGCCGGAACGGGAACCGTCAAGCCCCGTCTGCTTCCCGGCCACGCTTAAATCCTGGCAAGGGCTTCCGAAACTGATAATATCCACCACGGGGATTTCTCCGCCTTTTATCCCGGTAATGTCCCCCAGGTTCACGGCATCCGGGAAATGCCGCCCTGCTATGTCTATACAGTTCGGCTCTATCTCGCTTGTCCATACAGTCTTGATGCCGTGCCGCCCTGCTGCCATGGGAAACCCGGCTATCCCATCAAAAAGACTCCCCAATGTCAACCCGGCGTTCATTTCAACGCCCCCGGCCTGGACGGTTCGTAGACAATCATCACCGTGTAAGAAGTCCTATGGTCTGCAATCTCCTTTCCACGGATGACGGGCAAGGTTTCCGTTCCATGCTCAATTCCCATTATCTCCGCCCCGTCTGCTTCCAGGGCGGCCAGGTTTTCATTTACCTTTGTTTCAAGGTCTTTCAAATCGGTGTCCCTTTTTAACATGATTTTCATGCCTAAATCCTCGCTTTCTGTTATTTGCTTATAGATGTAAGCGGCTATTTCCTGCCCTCTTTCTTTTTCTTTGGGCACCACGCCGGGGATGTTTTTATGGGAACTTCTCTCGAATACGGTTTGCCATATCCTAGAAATCCCGGCATTTTCTGTATTCTATGTTCATTGAAATAATTCAAAATATATTTCTGGTTTGGATGTTCACATGAAAAACTCGCTCTTGTATTGCCTACTTTTCTAAAATCTTTGCAATACTCACAATCTTTACATCTGATTTTATCCGCCACGTTTACCGCTCCTTTCTGGTTTTCGCATACCGCAAGCGGCCATCCGTCCGTATCACGCCCTACGGCTTTATAGGATGACAGCTTGCAATATACCGGGTGTTATCGTACAACCTTTTAAACGCCGGATAACTTCACCGGGGCGTGGCATGGTTTTCTAGTTCCCGGCCTACCTGGGAAGAATAGGCGTGTACACTTCCCTGGTAGGTACTTTTTGCACCAGTGCAACCCATCAACAGTTTGTAGGGGCTTTGGACCCTCACGCCGCCCATGGTCAGCATGGCCGTTTTAGTTGCCGGGCGGTATGGATGCCGCCCTGGGTGGTGCTATACATCTTCTTTATCCTGCTGCCTTGCTTTCTTCATTAAGTACCGCTCTTTATCATTTCTGGTAAAGAAAACGGGACGTGTGGTGATTCCGGCGGCATCCAGTTTTTTCTTTATCTCTTTTAATTCCTCCCGGTAAATGCGTTCTGCATTGCAAGGCGGCCTTTTCGTATAGTCCAACGGCTCCCCTGGTACAATCAAATCCCTTAACACCTGGGCCGTTGTCTGTCCATATCTCCTAAACCTCCCGTAAATCAGATAATGCTTTTGCCAGGTAAACAGCTTAAAGCCCAATGCATCTTCTATCCTTTCTATGCACTTTTCCACTTCCGGGTCCCCAACTGCCGGGGCATAAATCCAATCCATATTCTTGTCCATGTTAAGTTCCTCGCTTTCTGCATCACCATTCATAATTGTAATCATCTAAAGACATTTGCCCCTCTATGTTCTTTTCTTCCATCCACCATTCAAAGACTTCATGCTCATTTTTCCATCTTGTCTTTCTTCCAGTTTTCCATATCTCTATCAGCATCCTTTTAAAGGCATTTATATATAACTGCCGATACTTCGGAAAATGGGAAAACTGAAAATACCGTTGTTTATCCGCCATTGGGCAGCCGATACACCCAACCCTCGAAAAACCACATCTATATAAAGGATTAGTTTCTATATGCTCCGCATTTATATAGTCCCATAATTCCTTATTGGTCCAATCCACGATTGGATTGCATACGCTTTTCGCTTTTAACTGGCACCTTTCAAACATCAGCCGTTTTTTTGTATTGTCATTCATCAGCATGGTCTCGCCTGGCTCTTCATCAAATAGGGATATCTGTGTATTTTCCTCTGGTTCGTCCTCATATATGTCACTTCTCTGTAAAACCAATTTATCTTTCTTTTTTCTAGCGATTACTTCCAGGGGGCCACGTTCCTTTCGTGCATTGCTTTCATCCCATCTTACCCCCGTTGAAATCATCCTGTTTTCACAAGCTGTTTCTTTCAGATAGGAACAACAGTATCTTGCCGTCCTGGTAGGCGGCATCTTCTCAAACGGTATAAGCTGCCACATTGACATCACGGGGCGTTGAATCGTGCATTTAATCCCTTTTTCTTCCAACCGTCTGAATTTATCCCGAATATGATAAACTGTTTGTGGTGCATCCGCCGTGGTATGGCTATTGTGTACCTCAAATTCAACCCCAGAACGCAAAAACAATTCCAGTAAAACATCACTATCCTTTCCGCCGGAATATGTACAAACAATAGGCTTTTCATAATACCTTATAGACATATTGGAAGCCATCTTGATTAGTTCTATTGCGTTGTGTTCCTTATCCATCCTTTTTACCTCTCCCCCACTACTTTGCAATAATCCACGGAAGAAAAGTTTGTTTCTTCTGCCGCCTTTTCTTCCGCTTCCTCTTCGCTTTCAGCGAAAATATAAAGCGTTTCACTGCTTACCACTTCAACTTCATATTCTTTCATGTTAAGTTCCTCGCTTCCTGCCCTGCTGCCGCCTGGCCTATAATGCTTTCTGTGCTACCTCTGCCCGGTAAGGCTCTCCACCACGTTTCAATTCATTGTAGATAGTTGCCCTATGCACTCCCACTTCATCCGCAATAGCAGAAACCTTTACCCCTGCTGCGTGCATCCTCTCAATGGTCTGGCGGTCCGTGAAGTTCAGCCGTCTATTTCCTTTCCTCATGCCCCTTTATCTCCTTTCTGCTTTTGGTGAAATAAAAAAAGAGTGCCCACAAGAGTTTTTTAATTCTCTTGTAGCACTCTCTTATTTTCTGTTAAAAATAAGATGCTTTAGAGTATATTTCCCTTGTCGCATCTTATTTTACAATGAACCAATTTTTTTCATTTTTCATTTTTTCAATCTGGGATTATTCGAAGTCTTCCTGCTCTCTGCTCTCCCGTCTCTTGCAATTGCGCCCCGTATGGTATATGATGGAAAAAACGCAAAATGCCGCACACGGCAGAAAAGAGGAGCCTATGGACAGACAGAACCTCACCCTGATGACAGACCTGTACGAGCTCACCATGATGCAGGGATATTTCATGCACAAGGACCTGAACGAGACCGTGATCTTCGACGCCTTCTACCGTAGGAACCCCTGCGACGGCGGCTACGCCATCTCCGCCGGCCTGGAGCAGGTCATCCAGTACATCAAGGAACTGCATTTCGACCAGGAGGACATCGACTATCTGGCCTCCCTGGGCATGTTCCGGGCGGACTTTCTCGAGTACCTGAAGACCTTCCGGTTCTCCGGCGATATCTATGCCATTCCAGAGGGCACCGTCATGTTCCCCAGGGAGCCTGTGATCAAGGTCATCGCCCCCATCATGGAGGCCCAGCTGGTGGAGACCGCCATCCTGAACATCATCAACCATCAGAGCCTGATCGCCACCAAGGCGGCCCGGGTCTGCTATGCCGCCAGAGGGGACGGCATCATGGAATTCGGCCTGCGCAGGGCCCAGGGGCCGGACGCGGGCACCTACGGGGCCAGGGCAGCTGTCATCGGCGGCTGCATCGGCACCAGCAACGTGCTCTGCGGGCAGCTCTTCGGCGTGCCGGTGAAGGGCACCCATGCCCATAGCTGGATCATGAGCTTTCCGGACGAGTACACCGCCTTCAAGACCTACGCGGACATGTACCCTGACGCCTGCATCCTGCTGGTGGATACCTACGATACCCTGAAATCCGGGGTGCCCAACGCCATCCGGGTCTTCACGGAAATGCGGGAGGCGGGCGTCCCCCTGACCTTCTACGGCATCCGCCTGGACAGCGGCGACCTGGCCTATCTCTCCAAGCAGGCGAGAAAGATGCTGGACGCGGCAGGCTTCCCGGACGCGGTGATCTCCGCCTCCAACGACCTGGACGAGCACCTGATCGACAGCCTGAAGGTCCAGGGCGCAGCCATCACCTCCTGGGGCGTGGGCACCAACCTGATCACCTCCAAGGACAATCCCTCCTTCGGCGGCGTGTACAAGCTGGCGGCCATCCGGGATGAAAAGGGGGATTTCATCCCCAAGATCAAGCTCTCCGAGAACAGCGAGAAAGTCACGAATCCCGGGAACAAGAAGATATACCGAATCTATGAGAAAGAGAACGGCAAGATAAAGGCCGACCTGATCTGCCTGGCGGAGGAGGAATACCGGGAGGAGGATGACCTGGTGCTCTTCGACTCCCTGGAGCCCTGGAAGAAGACGAAGCTCAAGGCCGGCACTTACAGCCTGCGCCCGCTGATGGAGCAGATCTTCCAAAACGGCCAGTGCCGCTATACCTCCCCCAGCGTCATGGACATCAGGGCCTATTGCCAGAGGGAGCTGGACACCCTGTGGGAGGAGACGAAGCGCCTGGTGAATCCCCACGAGGTGTATGTAGACCTGTCCCAGAAGCTGTATGATACGAAGATCCGGCTGCTGGAGGAGATGAGCGCGGACTGAAAGCCTACCCGCCCAAGGAAAGGGAAGCCATCGATCTATGAATTCAGGGAACGAGAACAAAAGACACAACTTCATGCCGGATGCCGTCTTTTACCTGCTGGTCTTCGCGGCAATCACCTGCTTTGCCATGGTGCAGTCCTATGGAGATCCCCCGGACGAAGTCAACCGCTTCAAGGTGGTGAGCTTTATCTGCAGACACGGCCGTCTTCCCCATGGGGCCGACCCGGAGGTGCTGCTGGACGGCTTCGGCGCTTCCTACGCGTTCCAGCCCATGCTGACCTATATCATACAGGGCTTTCTGCTGCGGTTCCTGAAGCTGTTCACCGCAGACAGCCAGGTGCTGCTGGTGGCGGCCAGGATGGTGAACGTGCTCTTCGGCGTGCTGATGGCCTATTTCGTGCGGCAGACGGCCAGGCTTTTGTGGGAGAACACATATCTGCAGTGGACTTTCACCGTCATGACCGTGTTCCTGCCCCAGAATATCTTCCTCCACTCCTATGTCAATACGGATTCCATGGCCATGCTGGCGGTGTCCGTGATCTGCTACGGGCTGCTGCGGGCCCGGAGGAGCGACTATGACAGGAAGGACTGCGTCCTACTGGCCGCGGGCATCATCCTCTGCGCCATGTCCTATTACAATGCCTACGGCATCATCCTGGCGGCGATGGTGGTCTTTGCCCTGCGGTATGTGCACATCGGGGGGCAGAACGGCGGGGCGGAAAGTGCGGGGGCGATGCCCGGCGGCGGGCCCGGGGCGAAAAAGGCGGCGGGAAGCGCCATACCCGGAACACAAAAGGCGGCGGGAAACGGCATACCCGGAACACAAAAGGCTATGGGAAGCGCCATACCCTCCTCAGACGGGACAGGGCCAGCAAGGACGGGCCTGTGGGTGGAGTGGCGGCCTCTGCTGCGCAAGGGGACCTTCATCTCCGCCATAGTGCTCCTGGGCATCGGCTGGTGGTTCCTGCGCAATGGCCTGTTGTACGGCGGCGACATCATCGCCATGGACGCAAGGCGGGAATGCGCCGTCCGGACGGCGGCGGAAGCCTTCAATCCCCTGACCCGGTTCACCTATCAGAGGGCCGGCATTCCCCTGGCAGACATGCTGTTCGAGACGGATTATATCCCCCTGGTGCTGGACAGCTTCATCGCCATGTTCGGTGCCATGGACCTGCCCACCCACGGGCTGATCTACCTGGGCTACCGTTATTTCTGGCTGGCGGCATGTGCGGCGGCCCTGTTGGTCCCCAGGCGCCTGTGGAACCGAACCGGCAGCGGCTCCTGGCGCAACCAAGGCAGCCTGCCGGAAAACGGCCGGAAGCAAAGGCTCCTGTTCAACGGCGGCATGGCACTGTTCTGCCTGATCACCGTCTGCCTCAGCATTTATTATTCCTACACATGGGATTTCCAGCCCCAGGGCAGATATATCCTGCCGGTGCTGATCCCCTTCATGTGCGTGGTGACCCTGGGCGTGCAGAAGCTGTGCGGCCTGCTGGAAAGCGGCCTGGGGCGGCCTTCACCCCTTCCGGGCGGAAAAAACAGCGCCCGGGAAAATCGCCGGACGGGCGGAAGTCCCGCGGACGGACGGGAACCGGCTCCCCGGCCTGTCGGGATGAGGCAGCGCATGAATCGGGCAAAAATCGGTACGATTCTGGGAAAGCTGCTCTGCATCGGCATCATGGCCTATGTGCTGGCAGCCTTCGCCTACAGCCTCTTCGGCTGCGTCCTGCCCCATTACGGCCAGAACCCCAGCCTCTTCACCTTGTTCGAGTTGAGCCTGTGACGGATTCCCGTCCTGCCCCGCGCCCATTACCGACAGTTTTTGTCGCAATTGCGACTACAGAAAATCGGCCAGGCATTCCGCCAGTTTTTCCACCGCCTCCTGGTTCAGCTCCACCTGGGCATCATGGTAATGGGCCACTTCCGTATAGAGCTCATAGAAACGCCTTTTCGCCTCAAAATTATCGCTCAGAGGCATTTTCTCCCCATATCGCTCCAGCAGTCCGTAGCCCTTGCCGTTGGCATTGTCCAACTGGTACAGGTCGAACTCGCTGTCCGCCCAGCAGCAGTGGAACGGGTCTATCACGGCTACCGCCCGGCTCCTGCCCCTGTCCAGCATCACGTTCCATGTGTTGTAGTCCCCATGTATCAGCCGGGCCTCTGTAATGGGCCGGTCAAAAATATGGTCGAACCGCTCTATGGACTGCCGGAATACCGAAAGCACCCTGTCCGACAACTGCCCCTTCTCCCACATCCGCCCGGCCTTATCCACAATGCCCCGGGCAATCGGGCAGTAATACTCCTGCCAGGTGGGGCAGTATGTCCCGGAGGACAGGATGCCGAACCCTTCGGGATTCACGGCGCGATGGTATCCGATCAGATTGTCCACGATGCTTTCGCAGATAGAGTCCCTGGCCTCTGTCGGCAGCTCCGCAGGATCAAAATTGCCGGCGTTGACGCCCTCTATGTATTCCATGAAAAGCGCGTCCATGGGCAGGCCTGTCTGCTCCTTCTCCAGCACCCTGTAGATACGCGGCATCTTCAACAGGGCGTGCTCCGCCAGCAGCCCGGTCTGCCGGGCCTCCCTGGCGGCCAGCCCGGGGAAAAGGTACAGCTTCAATACAACATAGTACGGCTCCGTCTCCAGCGAGACCAGAAAGACCCTCCCGTAGAAGCCCCCGCCCAGTCCCCGGATCTCCCCGGGTGAAGTCCCGTAACACTGCATCACTGCTTTCCGAATCGTATCCTGCATACATATCCCTCCGTCTGTGTTTTTGTAACCCGTTCCGGCACGGCCACTCCTCATGCAGATTCCGGTCGGCCGCGTCCATGGCTACATTATATCTCTTATCCCGGGAGACGGCAATAGGCTTCCGCAGGGCAACAGCATGCCGCCCTGGAGGCCAGGGGCATACCGGCTGAGCGCGTCCGGAAATACGGTTTCGCGTTCCAGGGGAAGAAGGTGCTGATAGGATAGACGATTGCTCAAGGGTTCATGCATCGGGCACTAACTCACCTCATGGGCCGCGAAAATCCTCCGGGAAAGGGCGTATCCCACGGCCAGGATACCGGCGCTTACCGGTAGCGCCAGCACCGCGTAAGGCATCCCGCCCTCCAACTGCCCCAAGGACATCAATGCCTCGAACTGCATCTGATAGACTGGCAGCAGCGCCAAAAGCCTGAACAGCGGGCTGGACTCTGCCACAGGCAGCAGCGTGGGCACAATGTGGACCGCCGCGGAAGCCACCACAGCTATCATGGGGGTTCTGCAGGCCGCCGAGAGCACCAGCCCGGCTCCCGCCGTGCACACCGCCCCTGTCAGGCTAAGCAGCGCCTGGTATCCCAGCAGGGCGCCGCAGGTGATGTTGAAGGGGATATAGCCCTCCGTCAAAGCCAGCGGCGCGAACAGGATGCTGCAGTCCAGGCCCTCCCTGCCATACAATAGATATGCCGCCCCTACATTACAGGTCAGCATCCCTGCCGTGACCAGAACCGCCCCCAGAATCCCGGCCAGCGCTTTGGCACTGGCGCATTTCGTCCTGCCGTATCTGCTGGCCAGGATGAGATTGTCCACGCCCCCGTATTCGCCGCTGTAGACCGGCGCAAGCATGATGAGGATCGCAAAGGACAGGAAGAGGAAAGACTTCTCCATATCCCTGCTGGCGGACAGCCATCCGTCCACATAGCCGATGCGTATCTCCTCCTCCCCGAACACCTGGGCCACCCGCAGCCCGTTCCAGTTCCCATACATATCCGAAAACCGGGCCGTCACCGCCGACTGCATGGCGTTCTGGTACAGGTAGATGGCGTTCAGCCCCTGGGGGCCGGATTTGGGCGCCAGCTCGTCCATCATCTGCCGCACCTTTTCATCCGTCAGCTCTCCCGCGTACCTGGCGGCGACCTCCTTGTCCAGGGCCACGGCCTCCCCTCCGGACGCCTGTCTGCCGCCATAGGAGGCGTACTTGTTCTGATAGGTGGAGACAGTGAACAATGTGGAAAAGAGAACCGCTGCCAACAGGGCCGCCTGTGTCAGCCTCCTCCCAAAGAGCTTGCGCAGCTCGTATCCCATCAGTTTCCTCATCTGATGTCCCCTCCTTTCCATTCCCCATCCCTGCCGCAGCCGGATGCCTCTCCCGACAGCCCCTCTGCCGCGGCTGCTCCATTATCCCGGGAAGCCCTGCGCCCAGGGACAGCGCCGGAAGCGGCCGCCAAAGGCCCTGATCCCCTCCTCTGCCCTCCTCCGGTGTCCTGCTCCCGGAAATAGTAAAGATACAGATCTTCCAGATTAGGCTCCGCTAACTTCGCGTTCGGCATGGGCTTATCCCGGGCAATCACCCGCAGCACCGTGCGGCCGTCCCTCTCATTGCGCAGATTGCTCACGTTCAGTTGCGCCACATACCTGTCCGCCTGCTCCACGGGGATTGCGCACTCCCACACCTGCCCCCGGATTTCCGAGGTAATCTCGCCGGGCCTGCCGCAGTGGACGATCCGGCCGGACTTCATCACCAGAATCCGTTCCGCGATGGACTCTACATCCGACACGATGTGGGTGGAGAGAATAACGATCCGCCTTTTGGAGAAGGCGCTGATCAGGTTGCGGAAGCGCACCCGCTCCTTGGGGTCGAGCCCCGTGGTGGGCTCGTCCAGGATCAATATCCGCGGGTCGTTCAGCATGGCCTGGGCGATTCCCAGCCGCTGCTTCATGCCGCCGGAAAAGGTCCTGATCCTGTGCCTCGCCTCCCGGGACAACCCCACCTCCTCCAGGAGCTCCCAGGCCTTCCTTTCCGCCGCCTTTCCCTCCAGGCCCTTCAGCGCGGCGATGTAGAGCAGGAAATCAATGGCGCGGAAGTCCGGATAGTACCCGAATCCCTGGGGCAGATATCCCAACAGGTCCCGGTACTCCTCCCCCAGCCTGCCTATGCCCTGTCCGTCCAGCAGGATGCGGCCCCCGGTGGGCCGCTGAAGGCCGCACAGCAGGCGCATCAGCGTGGTCTTCCCCGCGCCGTTGGCCCCCAGCAGCCCATAGATGCCCTCTGTCAGGGTGATGTTCATGCAATCCACGGCTTTCTTTTTTCCGTATTGCTTCGTCAGCTCCACAGTCTTTAATTCCATAAAAAATCTCCTTTCTCGTTTTCAGGCGATAAGGAGATTGTAAGACGGAAATTCCAAGATTCTATCTATATTTCCGGCGGATTTTTGGGGAACCCGAAAAAAGCCGTCACCTTTGCACCGGAGGGCCGTCCGTTCTCCACCTTCAGCCATCCTCCGTGATGCTCGCAGAGCAGCCTGCAGATGTAGAGTCCAAGGCCGTAATGCTCCTCCCTCCCCTCCCCTGTGACAAAGGGTTTCCGGGCCTCCCGGAGCATCCTGGCATCGAAGCCGGGCCCGTCGTCGCTTACTTCCAGTGCCAGGCCCTCGTCCTGCTCCCGCAGGACAAGGGTGACGTAGGCAGCGGCATACCGGGCGGCATTCGCCACAAGATTGCCAACCACCTGGGACAGGAAAGAGCCGTCCAGGCAGAGGAGCCCGGATACCGTCCGGTTCTCCAGGCACAGCCTTTTCCCCTTCTCCCGGCAGAGCATGTCCGCGCTCTCGTGCAGTGCAGACGAAAGCTCCGTCAGGGAAAGCGGCCGGGCTTCCGGCTGCCTGTCCTCCAGCCGCTGGAGCTGGCCCATGCTTTCCACATAGCGCTCCAGACGGCGGATATGCTTCCCCATGGTGGCGGCCGTGGCCCTGACCTCCTCGTCCTCTTTTGCCTGGAGCAGCTCGTCGTAGCCCCGGAGCACTGTCAGGGGCGTGCGCAGGTCGTGGGCGAAGGCGGCGTTCAGGCGTTTCCGCTCCTCCATCTGCCGCCACATCCGCGAGAAGCTGTCCGCCAGCGCAGACCGCATGGCCTCGAAGGACGCACAGAGCTCCCCCAGCTCGTCCTGCCGCTCATAGGTCAGGCGGAAGTCCAGGTCATTGGCGGAAATCTTCTCCGATGCCATCTTCAGCTCCTGCAGCGGCTTCCGGAGCCGATTCCTGTAGAACAGGAAGGCGGCACCCAGGATGCAGAGCGCAGAATACACAGGGGCCGCCGCTATGGGCAGGATGTCCAGCAGAACGATCAGCTTTTCATCCCTGGGGGCAAAGGGGCGGGAATCCTTTTCGATATAAGTGCCCTCCCCCAGTCTCTCGCCCTTCTCGTTGGTCAGGTAGTACCTTTCCCCTACAGAAGGATAGGAGGCATAAATCGCCTGTTGCGCCATGCTGCAGAAGCCGGCCGTGCCCTGGCACAGTACAAGGGCCATGAGGGTAAAGCAGATTACATACAGCACGAGGCTTTTTCGCAGGGAAAGGTTCCGGAATCCTGTCTTCATCCTATCCATTTGTAGCCGCACCCCCAGACTGTCCCGATGTATGTCCTGTCCGCATGCTCCGCAATCTTCGCCCGTATCCGGCGGATGTGCTCTGACACCACGGAGCTGTCCCCCTCGCTGTCATATCCCCATATCCGCTCGTAGATGCGTTCTCTGTCAAAAATCTGCCCCGGATTCTGGGCCAGCAGGGCAATAATGTCGAATTCCTTCTTCGTCAGGGCAATGGGGCTGCCCTGGCAGGACAGGCGTCTTCCGGCGAAATCGATGGTCAGGTCGCCGGAGAACTTCACGGCAGTCTCTCCGCGGTGGCGCTCCTCCCGCCGCAGATGGGCCTGCACCCTGGCCTCCAGCTCTGCCAGGGAGAAGGGCTTCACGATGTAGTCGTCCCCGCCCGCCGCGAAGCCCTGCACCTTGTCCGTGTCCTCGATTCGGGCCGTGAGGAACAGGATGGGGCAGGGCACCTGGCCCCGAATCCGCCTGCTGACTTCCAGACCGTCCATGCCAGGCATGTTGATGTCCAGCAGGATGATGTCCGGCGCGCGCGCCGCCTGCTTCAGGGCGCTTTCGCCATCGGCGGCCGCAGAGACCTGGTAGCCTTTTCCGGTGAAGAAGCTGGTGAGCATTGCTGTTATGTCTGGTTCGTCGTCTGCTATGAGGATTCGGTATGCCATGGGTTGTCGCTCCTTGCTTTGGTGGTTTTCTTTTTAGTATAGCACTTGAAATGCTATTTTTTATCTACTTTTCATATTTATCCCAGACTTTTTCTCCTTTGAATTACAAGCAGACATAAAGGTGAACACTTTAATCAAAAAAGGACTCCTTGGGAAAGGAGTCCGCCTATCAAATTATGTATAACCTACCTCTACTAATGCGTTGTTAATTATCGCTTGGTTATACAAGCTTTCAATTATAATTGCATCTCACAACTGAACCCTGTTTTAGCCCTGCAAGTCCATAATCTGCTAGAGTATAATCATACCCTGTTCTTGCCGAGTGTGTAGTGACTTTTAATATAATCACTCTTGTACTGTTATCATCAAAATCTATAACGACTGCTGTACGCTTTTTCCGTTTGCTGCTGTCATCGCCAAAAATGTAGTCTATATAAATCACAGAACCCTTATTGAAAATTCCTATTAGTAATTTCAATTTTGCATAATGCACCCTCCCTATATTTGCTATTCATCATAGCCATCTTCGTGCATCTGTCTGTCCCCTATTAAAATACCATCACTATTATAAATACCTATGTCCATCCTTTTCCAGGCTTGTTCTTTCTGTTGTTGAGTCGGCTTCACAAGCGACTCGTTTATTTTTATTATTTCCTCTAATGTCATTTCTGAGAGCTGCTGAGCTGTATAAAACGCCATGATTTTACCTCCTGTAATTCATCTTTTATACTTATAATACAGCATAATGAAGCAAAAGAAAAAACCAATCTCGAACTTAACCTGAGCTTTTTTGCTGCCATCAGGAAACTTGACACAAACGAACTGCTGTAACCTGATTGACGACATCATCCTTACGATGAAAAGACATAGGCTCATTGAACACCTTGCACAGGTTCTGCCAGACAAGCGCAGGAACAACAGCCATATCCCTTTCGACATCCTGCTGTACCTTGCCATCGCAGCCAAGCTCAAACGCAAGACCAGCCTTATGGATGTCCCTTTTGCAGTGACCGAAGCAGAGTTCCTGACGAAGTACAGCAGCGGGAATGGATCTCTTTCTATAATGGTTATGTCCAGGAACATGTGATGAAGGAGAGGGCTCCAGGCGGCTGTTCTTCAGCACCATCTTCCCGCACCAGATACAGATGTACTGTGCCTGGCAAGAAAAAGCACCATTGAACCAGGCGGGAGCAGCCAGATGCCGTACAGCCCCATGCTGTGCTGCTATCTGCGCTGGAACATCGAGGTCAGCTACTATGAGCAGAAGGCCTTCTAGGTCATTGTGCAGCTACATGATCCGCAGCCGGAAAGGAATCAAGATGCTGGTGAACCTGGTCAATGTCGCCTACTGCACGATGAAGATGCTGCCATACCAGGAAGAGGCCTTTTCAAAGTACCGTGCCGAGAGCGTGCAGGATTTCCGTTTTGTAAGATACGGATTGGCTAACTAACAGAATCTATCCAGATAGATTAACCCTAGATAAATTTAGAATTATTCATCTCCTAACTTTACTACCATGACTTCTCCTATCATTCTCGTGCATCCAGCAGTTGGCCAGACAGGCATATTCTGGAATTCCAAGGACTCTTGTATTTCGCTCATTCGTTGCGCATTATTCAACACCTCATAGTTGCCGCCAATATAAGATCGGAAGAGCACACGTCTGAACTCCAGTCACCAGATCTGATCTCG
>NZ_CAPDXS010000060.1:0-28840 GCF_948601915.1 uncultured Acetatifactor sp.
TTCCGATCTCCACACCTGGCTGTTCTTGTAGACGCCATCGAACACCACACGCAGGCTTTTTCCCCGGCAGCCTTCCGGCAGCCGGAAATGCACCCTGTACCAGCCGGTTCCCCCGGCCAGATAGCCTGTGCCGCTGGAATACCTCTCGGAAAAGGGCTGCTCCACGGACCAGTCGTGGGGCACCGTGACGCTGCGCCAGCCGCTGTCATCGAAGCCCTTGTACCAGGCCCCGGCCGCCGCACTTCGCAGGTATCCCTCCTGCCCCGGGCTTCCGGTATGGAAGTCCCTGGAATGCTCTTTTTCCATTTCCTCCTCCAGATGAAATTTCCAGCCCTCCCTCAGTACAATCTGTTTTCTGTCCATGCGCTTTCCGCCCCTTTCCCTGCGCCATGCGCGCTTTCCATATCGCCATGCGCTTTTCTGTTTCAACGTCTTGATGAAACCGGTTTCCGAACCATTTCCTCTATCATACGCAATCCCCTGCGCAATGTCAAGAGCCGGAAGCAGAGCAGCTTTCCATCTCTGCTCCGCTTCCGGCTCATTCCTTTCCTCCGCATAAGCCCTGTCGGTTCGTAGGTTCTTATCTCCGATGCCCCGACGGTTCATAGGTTCGCATTTTGGGTGTCCTGCCGGTTCGTAAATGCGCCTCTTCGGTTCCCTGTCGGTTCGTAAATGCATCTTCAATCCCCTGTCAGCTCCCCTCCTGATACCTCCCTTTGCGAGCGCCCTGTCAGCGGATTGCTGCTCCAGCCACTTCTACTCCATCTCCTCCAGCGCCGTCTCCGTCTCCAGCAGCCGCTCCAGCAGGGATTCCTGGTTCTCCTCCTCCGCGTCCAGCCGGGTCTGCAGCTCCATCAGCTTCTCGTAATCCGATGCAAGGGCCGGATCCATCATCCGGAGCTTGAGCTCCGCCGCCCGCTGCTCGCTCTCCGCCAGCTGGGTCTCGTATTTCTCCCGCTGCCTGGTGAGCCTGGATTTTATCTTACCGGGACTATAGTAGGTCTTCTTGTCGAAGACATCGGAGAGGGTGGGAGCGCCCTGCCGGGCACGCCCTCTTCCCTCTTTGCCCAAGGTGCTGCCCATCCCGCCTGCCGGCCCGCCGCCCTGACCGGATCCAATCCCGATGTTTCCGGCCTTTCCACCGTTCGCGCCCGGGGCAGTCGAGCCCCGCAGGAGGGCCTGGCGCTTCTCCTTCTCATGGAGATATTCCTCATAAGGGTACGGATACTGTACCACCTCGCCGTCTGCGAATTCCAGGATTCCCGTGGCAATCCGGCGGATGAAGTACCGGTCGTGGGACACAAAGAGAACCGTTCCCGAGAAGGCCCCCAGCATCTGCTCCAGGGCCTCCTTGCCCACGATGTCCATGTGGTTGGTGGGCTCGTCCAGGATCAACAGGTTGGGCCTGGTCTGGAACATCTTGCACAGGGCCAGCCGCACCCGCTCGCCGCCGGAGAGCTGCCCCATCTTCTTCTCCACGTCCTCCCCGGAGAACAGGAAGCTCCCCAGGGCCCCGCGGACCTGCTCCCGCTGGAGCTTCGGGTATTCCTCCCAGAAATTGTCCAGGACTGTCTGTTCCGGATCCACATGGTCCGCCACCGCCGCCTGCTGGTCGAAATATCCCCACTCCACGTTGGGGCCGAAGGAGAATGTGCCGCCCAGGGACGCCACGGCGCCTGTCAGGGTCTTTAGCAGCGTGGACTTCCCGATGCCGTTCTCCCCGATGATGGCCAGCCTGTCCCCCTTGCGCAGGGTGAAGCTGACCTTTGACAGCTCTGTGTCATAGCCGATGCTCAGGTTCTTCGCGGCCACCACCTCCGTATAGCTCTCGATCCGGGGCTGGAATAGGGCGTGGAAGGCCCTGGTGTCGAAGCGCCTGGGCTTCTCTATCTTCACCATGTGCTCGATGGCCATGCGCTTGGACCTGGTAGCGGCTACCTTGGTGGGCGTGTTCTTCCATTTCTCGATCCATTCCGTGAGCCTCTGGATCTCCTTCTGCTGGGCCTCGTAATCCTTCTCCTGCTTGGCCAGAGCGGCCTTCTTCTGCTCCATGAAGGCGGAATAATTGCCCGGATAGCGCCGGATGCGGTGGTATTCGATCTCATAGGTCACATCGATGATCCGGTCCAGGAACATCCGGTCGTGGGACACGATTACCACAGACATGTCGTATTCCTTCAGATATCCCTCCAGCCATTCGATGGTGGGGAGGTCAAGGTGGTTGGTGGGCTCGTCCAGCAGCATGATGTCCGGCCTGCTCAGGAGCAGCTTGATGAAGGCCACCTTGGTCTGCTGGCCCCCCGAGAAGCTCCCTATGGGGCGCTCCAAGTCCTTCAGGGCGAATCCGAACCGCTGGAACATGATCTCCATGTCCCGCCTCCAGGTATAGCCCCGCAGGGCCTCCATCTGCCTCTGGAGGTCATCGTACTCGTGGAGCAGGGCCCTGTCCTGGCCGGAGGCCAGCTCCCCCTCGATCTCCTTCATCCTGGCCTCGCAGGCGAAGATGGGCGCGAAGGTCTTGCATATCTCCTCTTCCACGGATGTGTCCCCGTCGGGGAAGCTGATCTGGTGCAGGAAGCCGATGCGCTGCTTCCCGGCCATGGTGATGCCGCATTCCTCGTCGCTGTCCAGGTTGTTCATGTGGATGTCCCCGTTTATCAGCTTCAGCAATGTGGTCTTGCCGCAGCCGTTGCGGCCTACCACGGCGATCTTCTCGCTGTCCCGGATTTCAAAATTTACGTCCTCCAATATGGTATCCGCGCCGTACTGCACCAGCGCGTGCCTGATCTGGTATCTCATCGACTGTCATCCTCCCTTTGTCCTGCCATTCCCCTTCTGTCCGATCTCCCGTCAGTTCCTATTGAGTATAACATACAAATGGGAACGTAACCACCATTTCTTAACAAGTATCCTGCATTTTCCCACTCTCCTCGGTTTATCCCTTGACGCAGACTCCCGGATTGTATATAATTTAGTACAATCAGTATTAATAAGTATTAGTATAAGAAAAAACCGTTCCGGAATATTCTTGCGCGGAGGGACTTAAATGGACGGATATCAGATAAAGGCATATGCCAAAATCAACCTGGGGCTGGACGTGGTGCGGCGGCTCCCAAACGGCTACCATGAGGTGAAGATGGTCATGCAGAGCGTAGGGCTCTGGGACGAGCTGACGCTGGAGCGGGCGGAGGGCGGGATTACCATCACTACCGATGCGGACGGCCTCTCCACCGGGGAGGACAACCTCATCTACAGAGCGGCCAGGCTCATGCTGGACAAGTACGGCTGTCCCGGCCTGCGCGTGCATCTGCAAAAGAACATCCCCATCGCCGCCGGCATGGCGGGGGGCAGCACCGATGCCGCCGCCGTCATGAAGGGAATCAACCATTTATACCGTCTGGGCCTTTCCCCCGCGCAGCTCATGGAGGACGGCGTGGCCATCGGCGCGGACGTGCCCTACTGCATCCTGGGCGGCACGGCGCTGGCAGAGGGCATCGGGGAAAAGCTGACCCCTCTCCCGCCTCTCCCCCCCTGCCATATCCTCATCGCAAAGCCCGATATCAGCGTATCCACGAAATATGTCTACGAGCACCTGGACGCAGGCGGCCTCGAAGCCCACCCTGACATCGACGGGATGGTACAGGCCATCCGGGACGGAAGCTTGCGCGGCGTGCTGGAGCGCATGGCCAATGTCCTGGAGACGGTCACCGTCCCGGCCCATCCCGTCATCGCGGACATCAAGGCCAGGATGCGGGAACTGGGCGCGGCGGACAGCCTCATGAGCGGCAGCGGCCCCACCGTGTTCGGCATTTTCCGGCAGGAAGACCGTAAGCTGGCAGAGGCGGCGCTGGAGCAGTTTGGACAGGAAGATCTGGCCGGACAGGCGTTTTTGACTACGCCGGTGTAGCACATCCGTCCGGACAAACACTATGACATAGCGGCAATATGGCATATCAGCGATACAGTATCAATTTCCCGTCTACAGGGGATGTCACAGTTCCGCTTACAGGCAGGATGTTCAACAAAAGGTGAGAATGGAGGATTCGTATGCAGATTGATTTTCAGGCAGATTTACCGCTTCGGGACGTGGTATTCAATACATTGCGGCAGGCCATCCTCACCGGCGAGCTGAAGCCCGGCGAGCGCCTGATGGAGCTCCATCTGGCGGACAGGCTGGGGGTCAGCCGCACGCCTGTCCGGGAAGCCATCCGCAGGCTGGAACTGGAAGGGCTGGTCACCATGATTCCCAGACGGGGCGCGGAGGTGGCACGTATCACGGAGAAAAGCATGAGCGACGTGCTGGAAGTCCGTCGGACACTGGACGCGCTCTGCGCGGAACTTGCCTGCGACCGCATCACCGAGGAAGACCTGATCCGGCTGCGGAAGGCCTGCGACCATTTCGAGCAGTGCGTGGGCACCAAGGATTCCAGGAAGATCGCCCAGGCCGATGTGGCCCTCCACGACATCATCGTAGAGGCCACCGGCAACCGGCGGCTGGTCCAGATGGTGCACAATCTCTCCGAGCAGATGTACCGCTACCGCTTTGAGTATATCAAGGACAGCAGCCAGCATGAAACGCTGGTGAAGGAACATAGAATTATCTATGAGAGCATCGTGAACAAGGACAAGGATACGGCGGCCGCCGCCGCGAAGCTCCACATCGACAACCAGAAGAAGGCCATCATCCGGCAGATCCGCCTGGAGAACGGCAGGGACGCCCGCGACTGAAAGACCGCAGACAAAAAGAAGCCCCCCATGTATAGCCGCCTCTGTCGAGGGCAATACTCCTCAAAAAGCGAAAAGAGGAAAACCCATGAGAAAGAAGTGGCTCGGAATCCGTGTGGCGGCGGGATTATGCGCCGCCCTTGGCTGGTGGGGGCTGTTGTATCCGGAGCTTGCCCTGACTCCCGACACTGTGAAGGTCAGCGTGGAGGACGAAGAGGGCGCCCTCACCGAACTGCCCCGGGAATGGAGCTTCGACAGCGCCCTGTATCTGGATCTGCTGGACGCGGACCAGGGCAGCATCACCCTCCGCAGCAGACTGCTTGCGGAACTGAAGGAATTGTTCAAAAGCTTTAATAATTCCTAGTTGGAGGCTTTTCATGACAGAAACGGAACTGAAGCAAAACAGCGCCCTCAGGGACGCCCCCATCGGCGTGTTCGACTCCGGTGTGGGCGGCCTTACTGTGGTGCGGGAGATCATCCGGCAGATCCCCAACGAGAAGATCGTCTACTTCGGGGATACGGCCCGGGTTCCCTACGGCAATAAATCCCGGGAGACCGTCACGCGGTTTTCCGAACAGATTGTGCGTTTTTTACGTACATTCCAGGTAAAGACCATCGTGGTGGCCTGCAATACCGCCAGCGCCTATGCCATGGAGGCCCTGGAGCGGGACTGCGACATCCCTGTCATCGGCGTGGTGAAGCCGGGGGCCAGAGCCGCCGTCTCCGCCACCAAGAACGGCCGGATCGGCGTCATCGCCACCGAGGCCACCATCGGCAGCCAGATCTATACCCGGTACATACAGGAACTGAAGCACGCGGTATCCATCTACGGCAAGGCCTGTCCCCTCTTCGTGCCCCTGGTGGAGGAAGGGCTTCTGGAGGATCCCGTCACGGACGAGATTGCGCGCAGGTATCTGACGGAGCTGATAGATATAGACATCGACACCCTGATCCTGGGCTGCACCCATTATCCCCTGATCCGTTCCACCCTGGGCAGGATCATGGGGGATCGGGTGGCCCTGGTGAATCCGGCCTACGAGACCGCCATGGAGCTGCGCAGGCTCCTGGCCTCCCATGACCTGCTCTGCCAGACCCCTCCGGCCCTGGGCAGCAACCGCTACCAGTTCTACGTCAGCGATAAGGCGGATAAATTCATACGGTTCGCCAACTCCATCATCAAATACGGCATATTGTCGGCCAAGACGGTGAACATCGAAGCATATTAGGAGGACAGCCATGGCACGGAAAGCAGAGCTGTCGCTGACCGGACGGCAGCGCGACCAGGACGGGGAAGAATCCGTCACGGAGAGCCGCATGACGGCGGATTACTATGAAAAGGACGGCAGCTCCTACATCCTTTATGAAGAGACACAGGAGGATTCCGGAGACATCGTCAGGAGCATCATAAAATACAATGGCAGCACGCTGGAGATGACCAGGCGGGGCGCGGTCCGCTCCCGGATGATCTTCCAGGCGGGACAGGCCCACAGGACAGACTACGTCACCCCCTATGGCACCCTGCCCCTGGAAGTCGCCACCCGGGAGGCTTCGTTCTCCCGGGAAGAAGACAGAACGGTAATCCAGCTGGAGTACACGCTCTCCTCCGGCGGACAGTTCCTCTCCCACTGCACCATGGACATCGTCCTGCGCTTCCTGTGAGCTTCCCCGGTAAAATTGCGATCAAATATCTCCGCCAGCACCTAAACATTTCCAATCCATATGCCGAAATAATGGATAGAGCACCTATCAACCAGCGTCATGGATGATGCGGGACATTTCGTCAGAAGGAGGATACTATGAGTGTAAATGGAGTTACATCAAGTCAGGCTGCGGCTGCCTACAGCTATTCTGCTACAGAGAGTGTAAAAGCCGACACAAAGGCAGCGGAAACTGCCGCGTCAAAGGAAACATCCAAATCGGAAGAGACCTCTGCCGATAAGGGCGTCGTATATGAGCAGTCAGGCGCAAAGGACAATGTAGGGAAGACCACCTATAAGCCCGACACCAACCTGATCAACAAGATGAAGGCTGATGCCGACGCGCGCACCGCCCAGCTGCGCAGCCTGGTAGAGAAGATGATGACCGGACAGGCCACTGCCTACGGCAAGGCCAACGATATCTGGTCCTTCCTGCGCAGCGGCAACTATACCGTGGATCCCGCCACGAAGGCACAGGCCCAGGCTGACATCGCCGAGGACGGCTACTGGGGCGTGAACCAGACCTCCGACAGGATCATCGACTTCGCGAAGGCACTGACCGGCGGAGACCCTGACAAGATCGAGGACATGCGCGCCGCTTTCGAGAAGGGCTTCAAGAAGGCCGGCAAGACCTGGGGCGGCGACCTTCCCGACATCTCCCAGCGCACCTACGATGCCGTCATGGAGAAATTTGACCAGATGGCTGAGGAAGCGAAGAAGACCAGCTCCACGCCGGTGGACACCGAGGGCTGAACGGGGCGATCATAGCAGAGCAGGAAAAGGGCCGTCCGCCATGGACTGCCCTTTCTTTCTGTCTCCACATTATCTACATACTGCCTCTATTCGTCCTGCCACGACTGCTCCAGAGCCGCATCCTCCTGCTCGCTGACTGTATCCAGGGCGCTGGCCACCAGCTTGATCATCTCCCAGATAGAGCGGAAGTAGAGCGTCCTGTTCCTGTCCATCCAGGTGATCCTCCCCTGCCAGCTACTGTTCTGTCTGTGCTGGACACGGATGATGAATGTCCCCAGATCCCCGTGCCTGCTCAGCAATTCGTCGTCCCTCATGATTCTCGTCCTCTCTTTCCTGGATTCTGTGTGTCCCCCCCGGTTGATGAATGTGCGGCTGTCGGTGGTAGGATGGGGGAAATTCAGGGAATCGTAGAACCTCTCCAGTTGAAAGATCGCCTCTTCCATATTCGAAAAGGATGTGCCTTCCCGGGCATAGGCATGATAGAACCTGCCTTCGGGCTGTCCTGCCCCTATACGATCCACACACAAGACCACACTGTTCGGCGCTCCCAAGTACCACTGTGTCTTTTCCATACCCCTACCTTACCCCTGTTCAGAACGTCCCTTCCCTTTCGGCGTGCAGACGACGCTGTTCACGTAATACTGGATGCCCGTGCGCTGTCGCCTGACGATGAAATGATAATTGATGCGCCGCTGGATGACGCCGCAGTTCTCCCTGGTCGTGTTCACAAGCAGCACCAGATACTGGCCCTTGCCGTATCTGCAGACGGAATCGCTGTGGCGCACGGCCTGCTGGATCGCCTCCCCCAGCCTGTGGGTCAGCTCCTCCAGCACACTCCCCTCCTTCATGGGATTCCCCTTGCTGTCCACCACCATGCACAGCATCAGGTACACGGACTGGCCGCCCCGCTCCATCATCCGCTCCACCATGCGGTAGACGCCCTGGAACACGGGATATGTGCACAGATACCCGCCGCAGGCGTTTCCCCCTCCCTCCGAAAGCTTCCTCTGGATGTCGTCCAGCGCATCGTACTGATGCTCCATCTGGGTGCCCAGCTTCTCGAAGAGCTCCATCATCCGGGAGGAAGGCCGAAGCCCCTGCTCCTGGAAATACAAATCTACGGTGTCGTCATACAGCCTTCGGGCATCCTCATAGCGGCCCATGGCCACCAGCGCCTCCATGGTGACGGTCTCCCAGTCCGACAGCGGGTTGATTGCCGTGGCGTAGATTCCCAGCTCCTCCATCTGCGGAAAGTCCTGGGTGAGGCGCAACTGCCGGACGGCGCGTTCCACACAGGAACAGAACAGCGCCCTGTAGCGCTTGGCCTCCTGGGCCACCCACACCACGCCCGTCTGCTGGGGCAGGAACTCCCCTGTGTAGAGGTGGCACGCCTCCATGTACAGTTTTACCTTCTCCTCCCGGTCCGTGGCCTCCTCCGCCTGCCGATAGAGACGCTCGAACTCCGCCGCGTCCTCCTTCACCGGCACCTGGGGATTCCAGTAGCAGATGCCCTTCCTCTGTTCGATGTAGTTCACGTCCGGCAGACCGGCTGCCCTCAGCTTCCTCTTGGCATTGTAGATCACGCTGCGGGCCGCATGGTGGATGTCCTGTATGTCCCTGTCCTCGAAGAGCACCCGCTCCAGCATGTCCCGGCTGACGCCGTTCTCGCCATGGTGCAGCAGGAGCTGCATCAGATAGTTGAACTGGGACTCGCTGGACTTCGTGCTGCCCGCCACCAGCTTCCCGCCCCAGGATAAGGAGAACCCGCCGAGCATCTGTACCTGCAGGCATGGTTCCTCCGGATTGCTTGTCATCTTCCTATCACCCCCATTGTTTCCTGGCCGCGCTCCGGCGATCCCCCTTCCTCCCGCGCCCCATCGCCTGCTCCCGCGGCGTTGTCCACGGGCACCGGTCTGCCGTGGAGCACATACCTGGCATCGGTGAATGCGTAGGCGCAGGTGCACAGCGTGACGTACTGCCCGCTGCCTTCAGCGCGTCTAAGCCTCCTGCCCATACGCGCCTCCCGCAGCAGCCAGCACGGCTTCACCGCCGCCCGGGCCTCCTGTACCGCCCTCCCCCACAGCCGTGGGCATGGGTATGGCGGCCATGTCGGGCCCCGGCAGAGCCTCCGCTTTCCCCTGCCGCCTGCCACGCACCCCCGAAACCATCCCGGGCCCTGCGCCGCTCCCGGTGGCTGCCGCCAGCAGCCCTTCCTGTCCTTCCGCAGGCGCGTCCTTCCGCCCCTGCCCCCGGACCCCTGCCGCCTTCCCGGCATCCCCGTGCCGCTCCAGGAACTCGTCGAAGACCTGCTCCGCCTCCGCCCGGGCCCGGGCCGCCTCCTCCAGGCTGTCGAAGCTGCCCAGGTAGCGCGTCCTGCCCTGGAAGGTGATCTGGGCCGCCCAGCGCCCTGTCCTGCGGTTCCTGTAGACCCCACGGATCCCGCTCTGGTTGCTGGCGGACACGCGGCGGCTGCGGATGCTCTCGATGCAGGTCCCCTCCACGAAATGCCTGGTCCCCGCCGGATCCGACAGGCAGCCGCAGCTCCTCGTGTGCCCCGCCTGCAGGTTGGACTGGCTCACCACCGCGCTGCCGCCGCAGAGGCACCTGCAGCGCCAGTAGTGCTTCCCGCCCCGCCTCCCGTCGTAGGCCACCACGGTAAGGCTCCCGAAGGTGCGCCCCACCCAGTCCTTCAGGGCAATCCGCCTGCCCCTGTTCTTCTCCGGTCTCGCTCCCATCCCGGTGCCCTCCCTTCCTCTCTGTCCTGTCCCTGCCATCCTGCTCCTGCCCTTCCTCCTGTCCCTGTCCTCCCGCCCTTGCCTCCGGCGGGCCGCAGCCGTTCCTCTATCCTCTTCTGTCCCTGTGCTCCCGCCCTTGCCTCCGGCGGGGCGCAGCCGCTTTTCTGTCCCAGTCCTCACCGGTTCCGCAGCCGCCCGGCCAGCATGTTCAGCATGGCCCCGCAGGCCGCAAAGCAGATCAGGTACACCTTCCCCACATTGCTGGTGCACACCTCCAGGAACGCGCCCACCACCGGATAGTGCAGACACACCCTGCCGATCAGCTCATTGTACCCCACGGGGTTCATGTCGTTCTCCTCGTTGGCGTCCCCCTTGGTGATGAACTCCCCCTCGCCCACCCGGTTCTTCACCACACGGTGGGCGATGACGGAGCTCCCGCCGTGGAAGGCAATCACATCCCCCTCCGCCACGTCCTCCGCCCGCAACGTCTCCACGTAGATCACACTGCCCACGGGAATCGCGGGCTCCATGCTGCCACTGACTACATTATAGACTTCATATCCCCTGGCATGGGCCAGCGTAATCGGCAGATAGAGGGCGATCACGCTCACCAGGATCAAAGTGCCGAATATGTTGCAAAGGGCGGGAACCAGCTTCCCGCCCCGCCTATTCGCTTCCAGTCCCTGTGGACTACTGCTCATCTTCCTTCTTCCCTTTCTTCCTGGCCGCCACGATCAGCCAGATGCCTACACCCGCCAGAGCCGCCAGCACTGCCAGGATGCCCGCCTTGGCCGGTGTGGGAAGCACTGCCAGCGGCGTGGCGATATCGTCCAGGATGGATGTCATGATGCCCTTGTCATCGTCAGTCCCATCCTCCCCGCCATCGTAGCCGCCCAGCGGCGTCTCCTCATCGTCAAGGTTCCGATAGTCATCCGGCGGCGCCAAAGGCGTCTCATCGTCCTCTATGTCGTCCCCCACAGGCTCTATGGGAGCCTCCGGGCCCTCCTCCGGCTCCACCACCGTAACCCCTTCAGGCTCCTGTACCACAGGCTCCTGGGGCTCGGCAGGCTGCCCCGGAACTACCACCGTGTCGGTGGTGACCACTGTGGGTATCCGCGTATAGATGAAATCGAACACGTTCTGGGAGGCATCCGCCACCAAAGTCTTGCCCAGGTTGTAGGCCTGGGGCTGCCAGCCCTCGATGTACTGGTACGCCACCACAGGCATGTCGCCTACGTTCCCATAGTATACCGCGCTGGGGTACAGCACGTTCCCCTCTGTGTCCTGGTAGGTGACGGTATAGGCCACCGTCTCTCCCTGTATGCCGTAGGCCACCACATAGTCCGCATCCCCGTTCACCGTGACGGAAGGATTCGCCAGCCGGTTGCTGTTCGTGTCCTCCCCGCTGACCCGGAAGCCCTTGCGGTAATACTTGCTCCCCTCCTGCAGGGCTACGCCCCGCTGTATGTCGAACACCACCTGCTCCCCATAATGGAGCCCGCTGACCACGCAGACCTCCCCGTCCTCTATGCTCACGGTAGCGCCCGCGTCAGAGAGCCGCTGCACCACGGAGGCATCGATGGTTCCCTGGGCCCCCGCATAGAGGCGCAGCGTGTAGGTATAGTCCTCCGCGGCCTGTGCCGGGACGGACATCCCCCACGCCAGGCTCAGCGCCAGGCACAGGGCCATGGCCTTCATGCCCTTCTCTGCCTTCTTCCGCTCCTTTATGCCGATGATGGCCAGTATCAGGAGCAGCAGGCCGCTGACCCCGGCGGCTGCCACATAGGGCAGCAGATTGTTCTCGTCCCCTGTGCGCACAATCCCCGTCCGTGCATGGCTGCCGCCATCGTCATCCGCCACCGGATTGCCATTGTCGTCCACCAGTATGGGGTTCCCGTTCTCATCCACCACACGGGTCACCGTCTGGTTGTTCACGGTGGTAGTGTCTACCGCGAAGTTCATCTGCAGACTTGCCAGGGTGTTCTGGTAGTCGTTGCCCTGAGTCTCGCCGTCCAGCGCCACCCGCAATGTGACCACGCCCCTCTGCCCCGGGCTCAGGGTGTCCAGGTACAGGAAATCCTCCAGGCCGCTGGTGGCAGCCTTCAGGCCCACCCGGCTGCCGCTGTTCTCGCCGCCCACGGTGTCGCTGGTGAACAGGACTTCCCGGGCCCCGGCGGGATCCGTGTAGATCAGTTCGTATTCATACGCGCCTCCGCTGGCCCCGCTGCCCGCGGTCTCCTCCAGGGACTGCAGCACCTCGTTGGTCATGTACCAGTTGGCCGCAGACGCATTGTCGTTTTTAAGGTTCAATGTAATCGTGATGTCGTCGCCGGGCTGCAGTTCGTAGACCGCGCTGTTCATGTCCGCCGCCGAACGGTCCTCCGACAGCTTGTTGTCGCTGGTGAAGGATATGTTCCTCTCCGAGGTCAGCGTCTCCGCCCGCGCCGCAGCCGGAGCACAGATGAGCGTCCCCGCCAGGAGGACCAACGTCAGTAATCTTTTCCTCATTGTCTCTCCCTCCTAGTTCAGGCTAAGCACGCCGTTGTCTATGGTCACCCTGCGGCCCCAGGCGCTCCAGATGGCATCCTGGGCGTTGTGCTCCTGCACGCCGTCCACCTTGGCCTCGATGCAGAACCGGGCCCCGTCATACTCGTAGGTCACGGTAATCGTCGTATATCCTCCGGAGGTCTCCCTGGTCTCCCCCACCCTGTCCGCTATGCTGCCGTCGATGGTCAGCTTATCCGCGAAGAGAGGGGTCTCGCTCTGGGAGGCCAGCAGCTTGTTGTAGTAGAGCACTGTGCGCTCCCTGGTGGAGGCCTCCTGGTCAATCAGCCAGTCCGTCCCCAGGTTCACCAGGTTCAGTCCGATCAGCTCAGGCGACAGGGTGCGGATCTTCTCCCCCTCCGAATCCACCCAATACTTGTGGATGCTGACCCGGACGTACTCGTTGATGACGCCGCTGTTGTATACGTTCAGTTGTTCCTGATAGGCCGTCCCCAGCTTCAGCTCCTCCCCTTCCGCCAGGAGGCCCTTCAGCAGCTCCCCTTCCACCGGGGCTCCGTTCTCCACCAGCGTGACGCCGATCTCGTGGAGCTGGATGTTTGCCGCATAGTCATCGGAGAAGTAGGTCAGCGCCGCCCTGGCCCCGCCTATGGAGCTGAACAGCAGCAGCCCTGCCGCAACGGCGAAAGCGGCTATGGTGGTGACCGGGGAGGCAATCATCTTCTTCAACTTCTTCATCAGTCATTCCCTCCTTCCGTGCTGCCGCTGACCAAAGGCACCGACCAGTCCGCAGCCTGAGGGGCCAGGGCGTTTCCGTCCGCGTCATACTGCACCGGGATGGACTCATAGATGACGACTACATTGCACTCGTCGCCCTCTTCCGCGTCCGCCGGAAACTCTATCTGGACCAACAGCTCGCTGGTCCTGGCCCTGCTCACCGTGCCGTCCTCCGCTGTCACCGCCCCGGCCAGTGGTTCACTGAAATAGTAGTATCCGTCGTTTCCCGCCTGCCAGCGGCCGTCCTCGCTGCTGTAGGCCAGCGCGCACTGGCTGCCGCTGAAGGCCCTGGCCCTGACGTACACAGGCCTGGTGCCGTCATTGGTCACCACCAGGCGCTTGGTATGATTGGAATATTCCTCTACAATCTGCGTCTCATTGCTCAAATCAATGGTATAGCCTCCGGAAGCGCTGGTGTAGGTAGTGAAGTACGCCCAGGCCTCCCCCATCCCGGCGGTGAGGACAAGGCCCGCCGCAAGAGCAGCAGCGGCACATCCTGCTGCCGGAAGAATCTTCTTTCTTTTCATCTCGTCCCACCCCCTTAGTCAGCTACGCCCGGCGTCCGGCCCGGATCCTGCGTCCAGTTCCAGATCAGGCCTTCCCCGTCATCCATGTATTCAAAATGGTTCGTGATCGCCGCGCCCTCCCTGCCGGAGCCGTCGTAAACGTTCTGGAAGGATGCGATATTGGCAAAGTCCGCGCTCCCGGCATCCGCGTTCGCCATGGTCACGGTCTGCACCTGGGCGCTGCCCGCAGCCACCTGGTAAGCGGCTCCGGAGTAGACCTCCGTGACGGTGACCTGGGCTCCTACCGGAATCCTGTCCGCTATGAGCTCGCTCTGGATCCCCGGGCCGTCAAAGGTCATGGACACCGCGTTGCTGTATACTATGTTGTCATGGAGTACGGCTTCCACGGTGAAGACGAAGGTGGCCGGGCTGCCTGTGCGGAAGCTCAGCAATTCCTTGTCGATGCGCAGGTCGGCGAAGCGCCCGCTGAGCGCAGGTTTGGACTCGGCTGCATCCGTCCCCGTCAGTTCATATATCCACTCCCCCAAATCGGAGGTGGCGGCAGAGCCCTCCACACCCTTTCTCATCGGCAGCGCCACCAACTGAGGGCTGTAGGTAAAGGTATAGGAATCCGAATAGGCCACGGTCTGAATCGTCTCCGTGCCATCCTCCCCGCCTGTACCGCGGAAGAGATAATCCTCCTGTTCCAAATCCGCCCCTCTGGGAACCATCAGGTAAAGGCCCGGCTCCAGGTCTGCAAATCCTACCTCGCTGGCTTCATCCGCTTTCACGGCGGTGGCAGACGGCTCCATGGAATTTCCCTCTGCAAAAACAATGGACGCAGCCTGTCTTGCCTGCCCCATCCATACCTGCGCCGCATCCGCTTCGCCCACGGCGATATCCACGTCCAGACCGGCAAAGGAATCTATTGTCTCAAACCGATAGGCATCATAGCCCTCCAGCTTCACGGCATCCGCCACCTTGTACAGGTCTATGGCCACCTCCGGTGCCTCTGCCTCCCCGCCTTCTTCCATCGCCTTGGGCTCTACCTTCACCTGCAGCACGCATTTCCTGGCTAAGTCCAAAGGCTCGGCCGCATGGGCCGTCCCGCCAAGCGCCGCGATGATACAGGCCGCAGTCATTACGAATGCCAGCGCAATCCCCGTCAGGCGATTCCTGAACCGCTGGCGGCTCTTCCATCTCGTTTTCATGGGCGTTTCCTCCTTATTATACCGACACTTATTTATATCCATTGTTTTTCTTGAATTCCTCCAACAGCTCTTCGCCCGTTTTCTTCGGCCGCTTCCTGCCGGAGACTGTCAGCATGATAATCAGCGACACGAACAGGAGCGGTATCCCTACGGCGGGTATGACGTAATAAGTGGGGATCCTCCGGGCTTCCGCAGCAATAACTACAACCTTCTCTTCCTCGATATTGTCAATCCGGTGCCCCCGCACGAACATCCGATGACTGTTGATTCCATAAGGGGTACATGTCAGCAGGGTGCAATAATCCCTTCCATCCGTCACATTCAGCGCCTCCATCTGGGTCGGCTCCACAATCAGTATCTGATCCACCTCATAGGTCAATATCCGGTTCAGCACCGTAACCGTAAAAATATCCCCCTTCTCCATTCGGTCCAAGTCCGTGAACAGCTTCGCCGAAGGCAAGCCTCTGTGGGCGGACAATACGCTGTGCCGCCCCTCCCCGCCTATGGGAAGGCTGGATCCTTCCAGGTGCCCCACTGCTATGTTCAGGACGGCATCGCTGGTACTATGATAGACAGGTAGGCTGACGTTAATCTTCGGAATAGCGATATGGCCTATGATTCCATTACCCGCCACATCCAGGACATCGTAGTACAGCTCTTCAATCTTTTCATGCTCCGAGAAGGGTGCACCCAGTTCACACAGTTTCTGATTGTACTCCTCGGCCGCGGCGAAGAGCGCTTCGTAGTCAGTATCATCCAACTCGGCCACAATCGCATCATAATCGGCAATGGCCCTGGTCTGGTGGAAGGAGTTCCAGTAGTCGCTGACCATGGGGTAGAGCATGACACCCAGCCCTGCCAACAGAATCATCATCAACAGGATGGTGGAGAGGGTGCCCTTCCTCTTCGCCTTTCGAATCTTTTCTTTCTTCTTCATCGGTTTCCCCATCAGTTGCATTCGAATCCCTGCCCCGGAAGGGAATCTTCCGTAGGCTCTTCGCTGAGCTTTGCCGGACACGCGCTGCATTCATCATACAACAGCGTTTCCGTTGCTCGCCGCACACCACGGGAAGGTGTCAGCTAAGTGCGGCATCCTCCGGGGCGGGAAGGTCGGATTTTTCCCCGCCCCAGAGGCTTTGGTTCTTATTTGGCGCTAATTCGGTTCTGTCTTATCGTCTTTGTCTTTTGTGGCTTATTTTTTGCCTGTAACCTGATTAGTCACGTCCGCTCATGCGCTTCTTGGTAATCAGAAGGATGCCTGCCGCTGCTACCAGGATGCCGCCTACTACGTAGAAGATCGTGGTGCCGATGCCGCCAGTGGAGGGAAGCTGCACGCCAGTAAAGTTCTGAATCTTGGCAGAAGCAATCTGCGTCCCATCATTTGCTGACCAAGTCAGAGCAACGCCTCCTTCTGTTGTCACAGACAGCCCATCCATCACTGTTGCATTATTCTCCGTCTTGCTAGAAAATGTTACATTTACCACAATATCGTCCATGGTATTATAACCTGCAGGAGTTGTAGTTTCTGACAATACATATTTACCTGTCGCTAAACCTCCAAAGGTGAATTCTGTCTTATCCGTTCCTGCTCCTATTGTTTCAACTACATCTCCCTTATTTCCATCTGCTGTCCCACTGTATTTGTACAACGTGAAGCCTGCCCCTGCCAACGGCGTGTCACTATTATCTCCGTCCACTTTATTGACTTGCAGCTTTGCGGTAAGCACTGTTACAACGCTAGGTGTAGAGGAACCAATCTGATCAGGTCCAGGACCATTGGTATAATCCAATGTAGCCGTATTGGTTTCACCAACTCTTGTTTTTGCCTTCTCATTAATTGTAGCTTCATATGTTACAGTAATGCTTGCGTTTGCCGCGGTCTCTTTTGTCAATCCTCCAAACCTGAACACATCCTCAATTTCATATCTAAGTTTCTGCCCATCAAATTCCGGCACTGCTGTCTCTGTAACCTCGGTTCCGTTTACTGCCACTTTAATACTATTTGCTTTGTAGGTAAGACCTTCTGACAGTTCGTCATTGAATACAACCTTATATGCGTCATGGCTACCAAAGCTATCCGGCATTGTCGCATTCAATTCGAATTTAATTGTGTCCCCAACCTTTTTATCTGAGATGACAGTCAGCTTATCGCTGCCGACAGGTACGGTTTTCTCAAAACTAGGTACATTTAATGTCTTAGGGGCAAATGTTGTAGCTCCTACAATGGAGATAACGAAATCGGAAAACTGCATTCCATCAGGAACCTCGGTCGTATTGCCCTCTGCATCTTTCCCAGCCCATCTATCTATTACCAGATAATAACCTCCTGCTAAAGATGCACTTGGACTTTCTTGTGTCAAAGTTGCCGCTACCGTAGTATTAGCAGTGATATTTTCGGCTAATTCTTTTGCGTAGTCCAAACCGTTTACTTTGCTTTCTAATAAATCCATTTCGGACTGCGTCAATGCTGTTCCAGCGCCATCAAGAGCGGAACCTTTTTTGATATTGGCCAGAACAGCCTTCCCTGCTGCGTTCACCGATACATCACCAGTATAAATCTGGTATACCTTATACGCATGATTGACAGCAGGATTCGTAACCTCCAGCGTATACTCTCCATTTGTGCCAGATCCATTGGGGATTGTAGGATTAGGTGTTGCCTCCGGTGTCGTCCCCCCAGCCCCATCGTTTGCCGCGAAAGCGGTGATGCCCATACCCAGAACCATGATTGCAGCCAGGGCAAAAGCAACTAACTTTTTCATCTTGCCTTTCATAGTAAAACCTTCCTTTCTTTTAATAGTCTTGTTTCCAGTTCCATGATGCTATATTTGGTCTTGCAGTCGGCGCGTATCAGCGTCGAGCGGAGGCTTTATCTCAGAACCAGGTCCGACCTCCTTTCTCTTTTCTGCGCCTCATGCCCAGACCGTACATAAGACTAGCCGCGATTACCGCAAGCCCGCCCAATGTATACACTTCAGTGCCGGAGCCACCGGTTTCGGGAAGCATGATTCCCTTTGAATTAAATATTTCCAGGACATATACTGTACTGCCTGTTCCTTTATCTGGTGTGACTGTTATCGCCTCGCCGGTTGTTCCTCTTTGAGCCGAGACGCCATTCCCGTTTACGGTAATCCTGATCGGCTCTGACAGCCGGTTGTACCCATCCGGCGCTTTCTCTTCGTACAGATAATAAGTGCCGAACGCAAGGTCTCCTATCTCGCATTTTCCGTCTTGTCCGGAAACGATATTTTGTTTCACAATCGATGCCTTGTCGATATCAGCATAAAGGGTAAACTCTGCGCCAGCCAGCGCCTGCTGTCCATCATCGCCACGCTTCTGCAAGGCCACCGGCAACATGCCGCGCTCATTCTGCACTGTCAATTTGTAGCTGTACCTTGTTGCGGGAATATTGTCCCCATTCACATCCTGGGTGGTCTGTACTACGCTTGCATCGACAGCATATCTGCTCTTGTCAAAGTCCGGGACCTCCGCCCCATCTATCTCCACTTTCGTAACCACCATTCCATTATTGTAGTCACCGTCCGCAACCGGGTCGTTGATTTCAAAGTAAACTGTGGTTTTTCTATAGCCTGTAGGGACCTTAGTCTCTTCCAGCTTGTATCTGCCATAGGAAAGTTTTGAAATTTCTTTAAAGTCAAATACGCCCTTCGCATCAGATTCAAAACTTGTTCCTATTTCCTTATACTCACCCTCTTCTTCCCTCCACAGCGTGAACTGTGCACCGGCCAACGGCGCTCCAGTCTCATCCGTCTTTCTGAAAGAGACTTGTTGCAGAATCGCCTCATCCTTGATGGTAAAGCGGATATTGGCGATGCCTCCTGTACCCGATGTGCCGCCTCCTGTATATTGGGTTTCCAGCCACTCCGGGTTTTCGATTTCCTGGGCATTGGCATCCAAAATGGAGATAGACATCACTTCCTGCTGGATTGTCGCGTTCTCCTGTGTAGAAGCAACTACGACCGAAAAGTATATTTCATTCCGCTGTTCATAGCCATTCGGCGCATAGCTCTCTTCCAGGCAGTAATAGGTCTCATTCTCCAAATCATGAATCGCCAGTATGCCTCCTTCGCTGACCGCGCTGCCTCCTGGTGCTGTCAGCTCTCTGCCTTTTTGCAGCCTTCCGTCTGTCAAGGCGCATTCATACAGTTTGAACTTTGCGCCTTTTAGCGGATTGCCCTCTGTATCCGTCTTTGCTACCGTCAAAAGGTTCGTACCCTTGGCCCATTGCGGGTAGAGGATGACTTCATATATGCCATTGGCCTTTTTTGTAGCGAACAGGCCATCCACCTTTTCACCATTCTTATAGACCTGGCCTTTCCCGGCATCCTGGCCCTCCGCAATCACCTCTACGGTAATGGTATCATTGTCACTGAAATCAGTGTCCGCCGCGCCATCTTCCGACTTATATGTCCCTGCCGTGAACCAGGTTCCGCTGCCATCCGGGCTGGTATTCCATCCGGCGAAGTTGTATCCTGTCTTCTTCGGAGGGATGTCGCTCTGTAAAAACTCACCTCCGCGGGCTATCAAGGTATTGTGCACTGTCGCCAGGCTGCCTTGATTTCGGAACGCATACTGTGTGCCTGGAATGATGCTGTTCTTATCTGTTATGCCATTATCAGCGTATACCAGGTTCCATTGCTCCGTTTTCTTCAGCAGTACGCCATCGATATGCCAGCAGTCACCAAGTGGTCTTCCCTCGTCATCCTTATCTCTTCCGTCCTTACATACGTACCAGGCGACATAATAATTTTCTGTAAACTCATCAACTGTCATCTCCGAGAAATCAACTGGCTGACCCGCTACCTTTATAGAACCGTTCTTCGCCTTAATTGCCGCCAACAAATCCTCATCTGTCGGCTTATATGCCAAATTGGCTTCGACGGCATCTCCATTCTGAACGCCATATATATGCATCCAATATTTGAGCGGCATCCTCTTTTCCTGGCCCATGTCATCCTTCGCAAACACATGCTCTGTATAGTTGGCTCTGTTCAGTATCCCTTCCTGGCCCTTATTTGCCGGCTCGTTGGGAATCTGCCCGTCAAGCCTTACAAAGAACATTACTCCTCTTCCTTTGCGGTCCTTGTCTTCAGCAAACTTGTTCAGTTCTTCATAGTTCGTGCCGTAATACTTAACACCATCGGATCCAGCGACATTACTGGGCGCAGCCCATATTGCATGTAAATCTATTCCACCTGTCCTACCTGTCACATCCATGGTAAGCATACCATCGGTCACATAGGTCGGAACAGTGCAGCCATTGATTTGAACCGGGGTTCCGCAATATATCAAATAATCAATGTCCGGCCTGTAATTGGAATTGCTTCGCAGGGACCAGCCGTAAAATTTGTAGGTGTTGCCATTGAATGAATAATCTTCCAGAGCTCCGATGTCATTCTCCTCGCCGCCCTGCCCCGTCACGGTTCCTGTGAGAGGTATCCGGATAATATCCCTCCCGTCTATCTCCTCCACTGCCACCTGCTTGCTTCCAAGCAAAGTCCCCTTCTCGCTCGGCTGTCCTGCCTCGTCCTGAAAGAGTGTAACGCTATTTTCGTTCTTATAGTAGTTCACCTTGACGGTCTTCTCGATTTCGAGGATTTTAAACTTCCACTCAGTAAAAGAAGGTTGTTTCTTAGCCACAATCTGATTATTTTCATAGCACAAATAATCGCTTTCCAAGGTACTCATAATCATAATCCCGTCAGTGCTGTTTCTCCAAAATTTCAGCATCGAAAATGGACTGCCTGTTATAGCCCATTCAGGCACATCCCACAAATAATATGTTTGAGCCCCAGCATGATACTTCAGTGCATAACCACCATATCCATTATCCTCATACTCCCACACAAAGTCTGCCTGCGCATAGCCCGTAGGAACTACCACGCCACTGGCATCTACCTCAACCGCAATAGCTTCCAATTTATTATCTTTGTGGGACAATGCCACCGCATTGCCCCCACTTTCACAGTAAATCTGATACGACCTTCCGTTTTCCAGAAGGGAGCCGCCTTCTCCGCTTCTCCCAAGGGCATAGGGTGAAAAACTGCTTGCCTCGAAGCTGGTGGCCTTATTCCCCTCTTCGTCCGTCCTGATTTCAGAGGCATCCAGTTTCTCCGTGGCATCATCCCCAAAGTGGACTACGCTCATCTGCTCGCCGTCCTCATACTGGTCATCCAGCATCTGAATCGTGATGGAGACAGGTTTCTTTGGCTCAATCTCCGCACCGTCCGCATCGTAGAAGCCAATATTCAGGAGCATATCCATCTGGGCCCCCTGGCCTGCCTGCTCCAGATATTCCGCCTCACATTGGGCATAGTATTCGGGATTGCTTTCCGGCGTAATCGCTTCTACTTTCAGCTCTGCTTCCTCCGGAATCTCAGCCCCCAGATCATATTCGGCAATTACGATGATGTTCAGAGCGTCAATTCTGCACTCTTTCCTGACGCTGAAGTTCCTGGGCTCCGCCTTACCAACCGCATAGGTTGAAGGAATGCTCTCCCGGAATCCTGCGGACTGCTTTCCTGCCTCATCTGCCGAAACACAGTCCTCCATCTCCTCAGCCCCGTTTTCGCCAAAACGGACTACGTGAATCTCTTCGCCCTCTTCCGCGAAACCTTCTGGTATCTGAATCGTGATAGATACGGCTGCCTCCGGCTCTATCTTGACGCCTCCCGCATAGAAGCCGATGTCAAAAAGCAAATCCATAGCGGCGCTTCCGGCAATCTGTCCAAGATACTCGGCCTCACGCTGTGCATAGTACGCAGCATCGTTTTCAGCCGTAATCTGCCTTACCTGAAGCTCTGCCTCCTCAGGAATGTTCGCAGCGGTGTCGTATTCCACAATCACAGATATATTGCCGTCCCAGGCCTCTTTGCGGAATTCATGCTGCACCTCTGCTTCCGTTTTCCTGACAAGAGTTATCACCATGGCCTTCGGGCTGTCGTCCGCATCGCATACCAGTATCACAGGTTGCCCTGCATCATTTCCATTTTCATCCAGGCCCTGTACGGTGAATGTCACTGTGCCCTCCGGCCGGATTTCTTCTCCATCGATAAGGAAGCGGAGCCTGTAGGATACTTCTTCTGTCGCGGTCTCCATGCCATCCTCTCCCGGGACGGCCCCGGCATCTTTATCCTCTGCCTCCGGCGCGTCGGGAAGTTCCTGTCCGTCCCCTGCAGATTCCATGTCCTGTCCACCCGCCGCTTCATCCCCGTCTTCCTCCGCAGCCTCCGGTGCATCGCCCTCAGCCTCCGTGCCGATGCGTTCTGCCACAAGCTGCGCTTCCTCCGGGATGTTCGCGGACTTATGGTATTCCGCCACTACCCTGATTTCCGCGTCCTCATATGTCTTCCGGAAAAGCTCCTCTTCTCCCTCGCTGTCCTCTGGCTCTCCCTCGCTGTCCTCTTCCGCTTCGCTGCCCTCTGCCCCGGACTCATCCGCAGCAGCATTCCCCTCCTGGGATTCCTCCGATGCTCCGCTTTCCTGATCGGATTCTTCGCTCTCCTCGCCGGAAGCGTCAGGCTCTATGATTTCGAAGCAGTCGTCCGCGTGCACATGCTCCAGGAGCTCAATCTCCTCGCAGATGAGGTTCCCCTCCTCGTCATAGCAGTCCTCCTCATGGGCATGCAGCTCCAGTTCGCCGCAGATGTAGTTTTCCTCTATGGTATAGCAATCCTCCGTATGGGCATGTGCGTCCTCTCCCTCCGGTATCTCGCAGTTTAGCTCCTCGCTCCAGGCGTAGCAGTCGTCTGTATGCTCATGCGCCTCCTCGGCGAGCCCGCAGGTCAGCTCCTCGCTCCAGGCGTAACATTCGTCCGTGTGCTCATGAACCTCTTCCGCAAGCCCGCAGGTCAGCTCCTCGCTCCAGGCGTAACATCCCTCGTTGTGCTCATGGCCCTCCTCTGTGCTTGCGCAGGTCAGCTCGCCCTGCACCTTTGCATAGCATGCCGGACCGTGCTGGTGCCCTGTCCCGTCTGTGCCGCAGATCGGCTCGCCCTGTACTTTTGTATAACACTCCGGGCCGTGCTGGTGCCCCGCCCCGTCCTGGCCGCAGGTCAGCTCGCCCTGTACTTTTGTATAGCACGCCTCGTCATGCTGGTGGCCCTGGGTTTCCTCCAGGGTGCAGGTCAGTGTCTTCTGCTCCTCCAGGCATGCTGCGTCATGTACATGGGGCTTCCTCTCAGGCAGTGCGCACACCAGCGCGCCGTCCTTCCCATAGCAGTCGTCATTGTGGATATGGATCACATAGTCCGCCTGACCGCAGACAAGCTCCCCTTCGCTGTCCCGGCACTGTTCCGTATGCTCATGCACATCCAACCCGCAAATCAGCAGCTTCTCCTTGCGGTTCAGCGCCTGGCCGTTCATGGTCAGCGCCGCCACTGTTCCGGCTGTGACCAGTACAGCCATGCACAGGAATGCCGTCAGCCAGAGCTTATATTTCTTCTTCTCCCGCAATATCCTTGCAGCCTGCTTCCTCAATGATTCCATCATGCCGTCTCCTTCCTTGTATCTAAATCCGTCAATCTGTCAGCCTTATGCAGAACGCCCCTGCGCGCTTCCGGTATTTGTACGTTACCTCATAATAAACATTACGTGGTACCGCACAGCCGGAAATATATACTGCGCACTGGTTAAATTTGCAGCGCAACCCGACTGCAGACCGCCAGCTAGGTACTTTCCCGGGGACACCACTGTAAATCCTGGCGGTCTGCTGTATAAGCTTTTGGTTGGAAAACCCATTTTTGCCGTAAATTTAGACGTATCTTTTGACTAATCATCTGTTATAGTGGATTTGCAGACAGCAAAAGAACAGCCACACCCCATCCGGGTGGCTGACAGAAAAGCTCTGGAAGGAAATTCTTTCGGAAATTCCCCCTCAGATATTGAAATATAGGGACCGGGAGAGTATAATAAGGTAAGATAGAATCATTTTCCGATGTTACCGCATAATGTTTATTATGCGGTATTTGTGTCGATGAGCACCAGCCCCAGCCCGTCCAGGCGCTGTTCCTGCATCTCGCAGCTTATGAGGGTGTAGATGCGGGTGGTGTTCACATTGGAATGCCCCAGCAGATCCGCCAGGTGACAGATGTCTTTCTCTACATTATAATAAGTGACCGCGAACAGATGGCGGAGGTTGTGGGGGAACACCTTGCCCGCCGCCACGCCGGCCTCCTGACAGAGGGCCTTCATGGCATGGAGGATGTTGCTGCGGTCCATGGGCCTGCCGCCCCGGGTCACGAAGACGCTGCCGGACTGGATCCCGCTGGATTTCACATAGCGCTTCAGCTCCCGGCACAGCTCCATGGGCAGGATGACGGTGCGGGTCTTGCCTTTCAGGGAGACCCGCGCCCGTCTCGTATGGAGGGACTCCACGGTGACGAAGGGCAGCTCGCTGATGCGGATGCCGGTGGCGCAGATGGTCTGCATGACCAGGCACAGGCGCCGGTTCCCACGCCGCTTCGCCGTCTCCACCAGGCGCACATATTCGTTCCTGGACAGCTCCAGCTCTCTGGAGCGGAAGACGGCCTTCTGGACCTTGAAGGTGCGCACCACGCAGTCGGCGCATTCCAGGAAGCGCAGGAAGCTGTTCACGGCAGCCAGCATGGAGTTGGCGCTGGCCACCGCGTAGTTTTCCGACAGGTGGCTCTTGTATCGGATGACCGCGTCCTTTGTGACAGGGGCATCGCCCAGGAAAGCGGCAAAGGCTTTCGCGTCCCGCAGATATTTTTCGATGGTGGCCCTGCTCTTTTCCTCTTCCTTCAGTCTGCTCTCGAATCGCTCCATGATCGTCTTATCTGCTGTAAGTTCCATCTGCGTACCTCCCTGGGCTTTTTTGTCCTCCTGTATCCCCCGCAGGGTCTCTGCGGAAAATATTTTCCATCATACCATATCCGCCCGGGGGTTGTCATCCTTATTTCAGAGATGGTGGATTCAGCTCCCTTTCACGATCAGCAGCTTCTGTCCCGCCTTCAGCTCATCGCTGTCCAGCCCGTTCAGCTCCCGGAGGGCGTCTACAGGCACGTAGTACTTCTTCCCGATGTTCCACAGGTTGTCGCCGTCCTTTACCATGTAGACCACCATGCCCGGAAGGCTGCTCATCTTCCCGCTGTCCAGCTCCGACACGTTGACGGCGCTGATCAGCTCCACGGGGATGGTCTTGAACACCACGGTGGAGAAGCTGAGCACGGCCTTGACGTCCATCTCCTCCCCGTCCAGCATGGTCACCTGGAGCTGTTCCACCTCCGCGCGCACCTCCCCCATGTCCTCGGGCGCGATGTCGGGCACCTCCAGGGTATACTGGTATGGGATATTGGCCTGGGCGCTGCCGTAGGGCGCCTCGTCCTCCCCTGTGACATACATCACCCGCACCTGCAGGGCCCCCTGGAGCAAGATGCCGTTCTCCACGGTGCTGCGCTGCTCCAGCGCCACAGACCCTTCGCTGTGCAGGAGCTGGAGCACTGTGCCGTCCGTGACATGGACATGGTCCGTGACCTTGGTCTTGCCGGTGACCCTGGACAGGAGCCTGCGCAGATCCGCCTTGTGGGTCACGGTGCTGACTTCCTTGGTCACGCCGTAAAGGTCGGAGATGACCTCCAGCTTCTCCTCCTGGTAGATCCGGATGGCGATGTCCAGCACCAGCTCCAGGCCCACGCTGCGCTCTTCCCCGTCCAGATCCGGGCGCACGGACAGCTCCTGCTGGCCCAGGCGGTAGCGGATGTCCGGCAGCATCCCCTCCCTGCAGCCATGGCATTCCAGCGCGCCGCTGAAGGGAATGGTGGTCTCGAAGCTGCGGCAGGGATGATCCTCCCCCTCGCCCTCATATAGGAGGAACAGGTGGATGTCCCCGGAAATGGCCAGCTTCTCCTCCATGACCTTGAACTCCATATCCCCCAGGGAGATGTTGCTCCAGAGAATCTGGAAGATGTTGGGATAATTGGAGGGCAGCGCCACCTCCTCCTTCAGGCGGAAGATGTCGTTCTTCGCGATGGCGATCTGGGCCAGCTCCAGGGGCATGCGGCGGTATTCCACCTTTTCGTCCCCGTGGACGGCGATGGGGGCCTCCTCGTCGTAGAGCTCCTCCACCCTGGCCGTCAGGGTGATCAGGGACTGGATGCCCAGCTTGCGGGAGTTTATCATGTTCACGGAGAGGTCCTCCACCTCGCCGTCCACGGCCACCGTATCCGAGGGCACCACGCCCTGCATGTTGACTCTCTCCTCAAAGGGCATCCTGCCCTCCAGCACCACCAGGCTGCTCCCTTCCTCCATGGTGTGGTAGAGCGCCACAAAGGAGAGCCTGCCCCGGACAGTGACGGAGTCCGTCCCCGGCCTGATCTCATCGATGACCAGTTCCCCCTTCTCCAGGTTCAGCGCGGCTACGTCCGGCTTGTTCTCCGGGATGTTCACATCGTCCTCCAGGGTGAACTGGGTGACGGCCTGGACTCTGACGCGGTCCATATGTATATTCCTCTTTAATAATTCCACGAAAAATACCTCCATATATACTCGTATAGGAATATATATGAAGGTATTCCGCAGGATATGACTGGGGCGATTCCCTCGCCCGGCATTCTTTCAAGGAGATTTGAACCTGCCCCGCTGTAAGGGCAGCCTGAAAAGGACTGAATCCGCTTGCGTACCTGGAGCTTCAGCCCCGCACCGCTCCAATCAGGTCCGTCACGTCCTCCACATGGTACTGCTCCATGTAGCGCTCTATGCCCTCCACCACCTCGGTGCAGGTGTAGGGGTTCACGAAGTTCATGGCGCCTACGCTGACGGCAGTGGCCCCGGCCAGCAGGAATTCGATGGCATCCTCGGCGCTCCCGATTCCGCCCATGCCGATGACAGGGATCTGCACCGCCGTGGCCGCCTGATAGACCATGCGCACAGCCACCGGCTTGATGGCGGGGCCGCTCATGCCGCCGGTCCTGTTGGCCAGGGCGAAGGTGCGCTTATGGATGTCTATCTTCATGCCCGTGATGGTGTTGATCAGGGAGAGGGCGTCCGCCCCTGCCGCCTCCGCTGCCCGGGCCATCTCGGCGATGTCGGTGACATTGGGGCTGAGCTTCATGATGACGGGCTGTCTGGCGTGCCGTTTGACTTCCCGCGTGATATCGAACAGGGCGTCCGCTTTCTGGCCGAAGGCGATCGCGCCCTCCTTGACGTTGGGGCAGGATACGTTGATCTCCAGCATGGAGACCGCGGGCTCCTCTCCCAGGCGTTCCACTACTTCTACGTAATCCTCCACGGTCTTGCCGCAGACATTGACGATGACTTTGGTGTCATGCTGCTTCAGGAAGGGGATGTCCCGCTCCAGGAACACGTCGATGCCCGGGTTCTGGAGGCCGATGGCATTGAGCATGCCGCCGTAGACCTCCGCCACCCTGGGGGTAGGGTTGCCGGGCCAGGGGACATTGGCCACGCCTTTGGTCACTACGGCTCCCAGCCGGTCCAGGTCCACGAATTCCGCGTATTCCATGCCGGAGCCGAAGGTCCCGGAGGCTGTCATGACAGGGTTCTTCAGGGTAATGCCTGCGATGGTTACCTGCGTTTTCATATTTGCACCTCCTTCGCTTCGAAGACGGGGCCGTCGGTACAGATGCGGGCGTTGGGCACATGGGAGTGGTGGTGGACTTCCTTCGTCTTCACCACGCAGCCCAGGCATGCGCCCACGCCGCAGGCCATGTGCTCCTCCAGGGAGATGTAGGCCGGGATGTCCCGCTCTGCCGCGTATGCCTTGATGGCCCGCAGCATGGGCATGGGGCCGCAGGCGAAGATGACCTCCGCCTCCAGGCCGTTCTCCCGGATGGCGTCCATCACGTTCCCCTTCGTCCCGGCGCTGCCGTCCTCGGTGGCTATGTGGAGGGTGCCATATTTCTGCAGGTCTTCCTTCAGGAAAAGGTTCCCGTCACGGTAGCCTACGACAATCTGCTTCTCCGCTTCCAGACGCCTGGCCAGCTCCAGGATGGGGGGCACGCCGATGCCGCCGCCCATGAGGAAGGCTTTTTTCCCGGCTCCCTGCTCTAAGGGGAAGCCATTGCCCAGGTTCCCCAGCAGGGATATGGCATCCCCCTGGCTGTAGCCTGAGAATTCCCTTGTCCCTGCCCCGGCGACGCGGTAGACGATGCGCAGCGCGCCCCTGGCCGCGTCTGTCTCGCAGATGCTGATGGGGCGGGGCAGAAGGGTGCTTCTGTCCCTGGGATAGACGCCCAGGAACTGGCCGGGCTTCGCGTCCGCCGCAAGAGGGGTCTCTATCCACATGTCGAAAATGTCCGGTGCTGTCTCCCGCTGGGAGAGCACTTTTGCTGTGTGCTTTTGTTTCATGAGTAGGGTCCTTTCTGAATACTACTGTCACAAATCATTTTACTACAAGTGCCTCTTCGTAAGCTGTCCTCCCGGCGCAGATCGTCCGCACCACCTTCCCCCGCAGCTTCCACCCCGTGAAGGGCGTGTTGGCCGATTTCGAGGCATAGCGTTCCGGGACGAATTCCGCGGCGGCGTCTACCAGGACGATGTCCGCAGGGCCCCCTTCCGCCAGGTATCCTGCGTCCAGGTGGTACAGATCCGCAGGGTTGGTGCTCATGAGCCGCAGGAGCTGTGCCATGGTCAGATGCCCGGCTTCCACCAGCTCCGTGATCCCTAAGGCCAGCGCGGTCTCAAGGCCGATGATGCCGCTGGGCGCTTCGGTGACGGGCTTTTCCTTCTCCTGGGCCGTGTGGGGGGCATGGTCTGTGGCGATGATGTCGATGGTGCCGTCCGCCAGCCCCCGGATGACGGCGAGCCTGTCCTCCTCCTCCCGCAGGGGCGGGTTCATCTTCGCCAGGGTGCCGTACCGGATGGCCGCTTCCTCCGTCAGGGTGAAATGATGGGGCGTGGCCTCCGCATGGATGTTGCCGCCCCGGGCCCGGGCGCGG
>NZ_CAPDXS010000061.1:0-27858 GCF_948601915.1 uncultured Acetatifactor sp.
TTCCTCCGCCGGGAACACGCGGCCCGGGTTGCGCATGAACAGGTCCACGATTTTGGTCTCCGTGGCTGTGAGCCTGACGGGCTCTCCGTCCGCGTAGAGGGTCCTCTCCTCCGTGTTGTAGAGGAGCCTGCCGTTCCTGATCTCGCTGGCCCTTGCGCCCGCGTGGATGTCGCCTAACGTGGTGAAGCGGCGCAGATGGCTCTTCACCCGGGCGGCCAGTTCCTGGGGGTTGTACGGCTTTGCCACATAATCATCGGCCCCCATGGACAGTCCCAGCACCTTGTCGGTCTCCTCGCTCTTTGCACTGAGCACGATGACGGGGATGTTCGCTCTCTCCCGGATGCGCATCAGGGCTGACAGGCCGTCCAGCCTGGGCATCATCACATCAATCAGCACCAGCCGCACCTGCTCTCTCTCCAGGATGTCCAGGGCCTGGAGCCCGTCGTAGGCCTTCAGCACCTCATAGCCCTCCTTCCTCAGCAGGATGTCGATTGCCTTTACTATTTCCCTGTCGTCATCCACTACCAGTACCCGTTCGCCCATTTCGTCTCCCATGCCTTTCCGCAGCTTTGAATTGCTGTCCCTTTCTCCTTGAGCCGGTTTTAGGATAGCTCCTGTTTTTTACAAAATATGTGGGGTGTTTCTTACGGATTTCTTACGATTTCCATGCGCATCCCAGGGCAACGGCCTTCCGCTTCTATTGCAGCGCTTTCAGATATCCCTGGAATTCTCTTTCCGTGTAGGTATGTACCTTCTCGAAGCAATAGTTCTCGAACATTTTCAGCCCAAAGCAGACATATTCCTCCCCTGCCAGTCCGCCCATCCTCCTGGCAAAATCGTCAAAGGAAGCGGAATTCTGTACCTCCCTCTTCTTTTCGGCGGTAGCCGGATTCTGTCGATTGGCGTTTTCGTTGTACACAAGGACATATTCCACACACCGCCGCATGTCGCTGATTCCCGCAGATACGATGTCCGTGAAAATCAGCGTGCTGTCGTATATTTTTTTACGGATGTCAAATTGCTTTTTTGAATCGATGTACCCGTTTTTGAATTCAATGAAAGCCAGCTTCCCTTTTCCCCTGTCCAGAAGCGCGTCATTGGATTTCGGCACATCGCTCAAGCCCAAATGCTCGATATACTTTTCTTTTACCAGGTCAAAGTCCACCGCAGGGTCGTCCCGCTCTGTCATATAAGCCGGATTGCCAATATCATGTTTATCAATCGATGTATCCTTTAATGTAGATATGCTTTCGGTGAATATCGGATAGTCACGCCAACGAATCATCTCTCCACCTCTCGTCCTCCAAATCCTGTAACGGTTTCGACAGCCTGGCATAAATTCTTTCGATGTCGCCGCTCACGTCTGTGATGGCAGCCTGGTTGCCGCTGTTTTCTGACAGATAGTATCTGCACTTGTCCGCCATCTCATATTTTGCGGAGTAGACCTGGATTGCTCTCAGGAAATACGGACTGTGGGTATTCAGAAGAATGTGGACATCAAATTCTTTGTGGAGCAGGACAATCAATTCCGCGAAGAGGAGCTGCCATTCCGGATGCAGATGAATCTCCGGTTCGTCCAGGATGACGACTCCGTTGTATTCTATTCCGCCGTTCAGCAGCAGCGTCTTCAGGATGACGAATGTCTTCAAGCCTGTGGAGAGGTTGCGCACATCCAGCAGTTTGTCGGAATCGGCGCTTTTGTAACTGTATTCTTTCTGATTACTCCTGACAATCTCTCCACTACAGACGGATGATATCTTCTTATATATGTTCTGGAATTTATTATTTACGATAATTTCCTCTACAGCAGTCTTCTTACTGGCATTATCAAAAATCTTCTTCCTTAAATGGGTTCTATGATCTGCATACCGCGACCTAATGCCAAAATATGGCGATGGAATGGTATCCAGCAGAAAAGGATCGTCCATGTATACTGCTTCCACATGGAGATTGATGGCATTTTCTATACCTGTTACTCTGTTATTTTCTATGGAAAGAGCTATGCTCTTATCCTTAATCTGCAGCCTGATTTCTCCCTTTTTATTTGTGAAAAGATTTGTCACCTGGCCATTGAATTCAGTATCCATTTTCTTTTCCACAATGGCTTTCAATATTTCCTCTTCCGATACATCCATAATTTCCTGAATCCGATGCACGACTTCATCAGAATCGTTCACTTCTATTAAGCGAAAATCATCTGTCCCCTCTCCTGATTTCTCCGCCATCTGCAATACGGATTCACTGATTCGATCCTTAAAGCCTGACTTCTGGGAAAGAGAAACTCGATGTGACGCAATGTCTTCTGCCAATATTCTTATATAATATCTAACAGGTGTTCTGTTCGCGTTTTTCAACACTAATGAAAGCACACTCTCTATACTGTCAATCCTCTCAGAAAGCACTTGCCTGTCCACATCATAAAAGCTGTTGAAAACAGCAAAAAGCGCTTTCCCTACCGTGCTTTTTCCCGTATCGTTTTCCCCTGCAATCACCGTTATACCATCTATTGCAATCTGGGTTTCTACTAATTTCCCTATATTTTTCAACGATAAAACCACAACAATCCCCCTCTTCTATAAGAGATGACGCTACTATAAGAGGCACTTTCAATTATACCCACAAATTGTTTCACCAAATCGTTCCACCCGCATCCTTCTTGCCGCTCCGCCCTAAAGATCAAACAGGCTCAACTGATTGGACTCCGGCAGGCTCCCCAGCAGGTTCAGGGAATCCATGAGGTCCACCATGGTCTTGGACACCTTCGTCCGCTCTCTGAAGTCGTCCTTGGACAGGAAGGGCCCGTCCTTCACCGCCTCCACGATGGCGTCCGCCGCTTTGTCCCCCAGGCCTTCTATGCTGTTCAGGGAGGGCATCAGCTTCCCGTCCACGATCTGGAACGATCTGGACTGGGCGGTGAAGATGTCGATGGGCATGAATTCGTAGCCCCTCTCATACATCTCCTGGACGATGCGCATGTCGCCGTAGGCCCCCTCCTCTCTGTTGGTGAGGGGAACCGCCCCCGGCTCCTTGTCCGCAGCCGCGTCCATCCTCCGTTTGTAATCCGCCATGTTGGCCTCCAGGCGGGCCTTCCCCAGGCACATCAGCTCATAGGAGAAGGCCTTGGCCCGGATGCTGAAATAAGCCCCGTAGTAGGCCAGCGGATAGTGCACCTTGCAGTAGGCGATGCGCCAGGCCATCATGACATAGGCCGCCGCGTGGGCCTTGGGGAACATGTACTTTATCTTCTTGCAGGAGGCGATGTACCAGTCCGGCACGTCCTTCTCCTTCATGGCCGCGATCCAGTCGTCCTTGAGGCCCTTGCCCTTCCGGACGCTCTCCATGATGGTGAAGGCCAGGCTGGACTCCACCCCCATCTGGATCAGGTAGATCATGATATCGTCACGGGTACAGATGGCCGTGGAGATGGTGGCCGTGCCGCTCATGATCAAATCCTTCGCATTGCCCACCCACACATCCGTGCCATGGGACAGCCCGGAAATCCGCACCAGGTCCGAGAAGGCCTTGGGCTGGGCATCGATGACCATCTGCATGGCGAAATCCGTGCCGAACTCGGGTATCCCCAGGATGCCCAGCTTCGTCCCCCCGATCTGGTCAGGGGTGATCCCCAGGGCGTCCGTATTCTGGAACAGGCTCATGACCTCCTGCCCGTCCAGGGGGATGGTCAGGGGATCCACGCCTGTGAGGTCCTGGAGCATCCTGATCATGGTGGGATCGTCGTGTCCCAGGATGTCCAGTTTCAGCAGGTTGTGGTCGATAGAGTGATAATCAAAATGCGTGGTGACGATATCCGTCTCCATGTCGTTGGCCGGATGCTGCACCGGGGTGAAGGAGTTGATGTCCTGGCCGAAGGGCAGCACAACGATGCCGCCGGGGTGCTGGCCGGTGCTGCGCCTGACCCCTGCCACGCCCATGGCCAGCCGCTCCATCTCGCTCTTCCTCCTGTGCCTGTTCCTCTCCTCGAAATAATTCTTCACATAGCCGAAAGCGGTCTTGTCCGCCAGGGTGGCGATGGTGCCCGCCCGGAAGGTCTGGCCCGCGCCGAAGATGACCTCCGTGTACTTATGGGCCTTGGACTGGTACTCCCCGGAGAAGTTCAGGTCGATGTCCGGCTCCTTGTCCCCTTTAAAGCCCAGGAAGGTCTCGAAGGGGATGTCGAAGCCGTCCTTGTGCAGAGGCTCCCCGCAGACCGGGCAGTTTTTGTCCGGCATGTCCACTCCCGCCTTGCCGCCGTAGGCCTTCACGTCCTCCTCCTCGAAGTCCACATAATGGCATTTGGTGCAGTAATAGTGGGGGCTTAGGGGATTGATCTCCGTGATTCCCGCCATGGTGGCCACGAAGGAGCTTCCCACGCTTCCCCTGGAGCCCACCAGATACCCGTCCTCCACGGATTTCCACACCAATTTCTGCGCTATGATGTACATCACCGCGAAGCCGTTGGTGATGATGGAATGGAGCTCCTTTTTCAGCCTCGCCTCCACGATTTCCGGCAATTCCGGCCCGTAGATCTCATGGGCCTTGTCGTAGCAGATCTTGGTCAGCGTCTTGTCGCTGTCCTCGATGACAGGGGCGCATTTGTCCGGCCGCACCGGGGCTATCTGCTCCACCATGTCGGCTATCATGTTGGTGTTTTTCACTACGACCTCATAGGCCTTGTCGCTCCCCAGGTAATCGAATTCCTCCAGCATCTCCTCCGTGGTGTGCAGGAACAGGGGTGCCTGCTCGTCAGCGTCCTCAAAGCCCCTGCCGGCCATGATGATGCGGCGGTAGACCTCGTCCTCGGGATCTAAGAAATGCACGTCGCAGGTGCCCACCACGGGCTTGTGGAACTGCTCGCCCAGCTTCACCACCCGCCGGTTCATCTCCTGGATGTCCTCCATGGAATCCACATTCCGTATCCGCTCGGACTTTATCATGAACTTATTGTTGCCCGTGGGCTGGATCTCCAGATAGTCATAGAAGTTCACTATCCTGGCGATCTGCATGTCGCTCTGGCCGTCCAGCAAGGCCCGGTAGAGCTCCCCGGCCTCACAGGCGCTCCCCAATATGAGTCCCTCCCTGTACTTCTGAATCAGGCTCTTGGGAATCCTGGGGTGCCTACTTGCGTAATAGGTCAGGTGGGACTCCGTCACCAGGCGGTAGAGGTTGATGCGGCCCAGGTCGTTCTTGGCCAAAATGATGGCATGGTAGGTGGGCGCTTTCTTCACCAGATCCGCGCTGGCGGCTCCCAGAGCGTTTAGCTGCGCCAACGTATGGATGTCCTTTTCCTCCAGCATCTGGATGAGCTTCACGAAGATCCACGCCGTGCACTCCGCATCGTCCACCGCCCGGTGATGGTTCTCCAGGGAGATGTTCAGGGTCTTCGCCACCGCGTCCAGGGTGTGCTTGGCCTGGTTCGGAAGCAGCACCCTGGCGATGCCCACGGTGTCGATATAGGGATGCTCCATGGGGAGGCCCTGCCTCCTGGCATTCTCCAGCATGAAGCTCATGTCGAAGCCCGCGTTGTGGGCCACCAGAATTGCGCCCCGGCAAAATTCCAGGAACCGGGGCAGCACCTCCTCGATCAATGGAGCGTCCGTCACCATGTCGTCCCGGATGCCGGTGAGCTTCTCTATCTCAAAGGGGATGGGCACCTGGGGGTTCACGAAGGTGGAGAAGCGCTCCGTCACCTGGCCGCCGCAGACCTTTACCGCTCCGATTTCGATGATCCGGTTGTTCACCGGCGAGAAGCCCGTGGTCTCGATGTCGAATACCACAAAATCGTCTTCCAGTGTGCCGCCCTTGTCCCCGGTGACGATTTCCTTCAGATCGTCCACCAGATAGGCCTCCACGCCGTAGATGACCTTGAAGAAGTCCTGCTTGTCCGGGGGCTCCTTTCCCTGGTCCTTGCATTTCCCCTTCTCTGCCTTCCAGAGATCCTCCCACACATGGTAGGCATCCGTGAAGCCCTGCACCACGCCGTGGTCCGTGATGGCGATGGCCCGATGGCCCCACCCGTAGGCCCGCTTCACGATGTCCTTGGCCTCAGAGACGCCGTCGAAGTCGCTCATCTTGGTATGGCAGTGCAGCTCCACCCGTTTATGGGCGGCAGTATCGGAGCGGACCTTGACGAAATTCGGTATCTTCTTGATGCCGGTGAGGGAGCCTATGGTGAGCTCATGGTCGAATTTGTCCAAAGTGGCCACGCCCTTGAGCTTCACGAAGGTGCCGGGCTTCAGGCTTCCCAGAAGCTCCTTCACGAATTCCGTCTTGGTGAAGAGCTTCACGGTCATGGTGTCCGTGAAGTCCGTCACATCGAATATGACTATCGTCCTCTCGTTCCTGATCTCACGGCTGTCCGTCTTCAGGACCTTGCCGCGGATGGTCACATCCCCCACCTCGCCGATGATCTCGTCGATGGGGATGGGCTCCTCCTCGAAGTCCTTTCCGTAGATCACATCGGGATTGTCGGACTGCTTTAAGGGACGGTCGCCTCTGCGGAAATCGCCCCGCTTGAAATCGCCCCGGAATGCCTTTTTTCCGTTTCCGCTGCCGTCTCCCGGAGCATCCGCTCTCCCACCGAAGCCGTTTCCGCCGTCGCCGCTCCTCTCTCCGGGGACGAAACCATTGCCCTTTGCGGCTCCTCCGGCCGGGAAGCCGCCGGACTTGACATCGCCCTTTGCCCCCCGGCGGTCTCCGCCCGGGCCTCCCCGGCCATTGGCGGACCCGCCTCCCGGGGCCGTCTGCCCGGACTGCCCCTCCCCGTAGGCCCCGCAGGCCTTCGCCCGCAGGAAGATCTCGTTGACCTTCATCTGGAGCCGCAGCTCGTCATCCTCGGCGAACCTGCCGGACTCCGCCTCTCTGTAGCCTACCTCCACGCCTGCCGTCAGGCCGCAGCGCTCCACCAGTATCTTCTCCAGCACCCGGATCAGCTCCGGCTCCTTGCTGTGGTTCAGCACCGTATCGTCAATGGTCAGCCGAATCCGCCCGGACTCCGGATAGGTTATCTGCGCCGTGCGGAATGCATTGTACTCCACATGGCTGTACTCTTTCAGCTCCGCCAGGATGCTCTCCCGGTAGGCCTCCATCAGGTTCTCCGGGGTATACTGGGCAGAGAGCTCGAAGCGCTCGAATATCCGCACTGTCAAAAAAGCATGGGGAAAAAGCTGGGATTTGATCGCCTTTTCCGCTGCCCAGATGTCCTCTTTGGGCAGCAATCTGGTGCTGAACAGATAGACTGAGAGCCTGTCCTTCTGTTTCGTGGCGGACACCCGCTCCACCGCCGTCTGCTCCAGCTTGTCGTGCAAAGTCCCCTTCAGCTCCAGGGAGGGGAATACTTCAAAAAATGGTTTCGCTTTTGTCATCATTTCCAGTTATCCAGCTCTTCCTTTAACGCGTCCAACAGCTGCTCCTCGGGAACCTTGCGCAGGATCTCCCCTTTTTTGAACAGGAGCCCCTCGCCCGCTCCGCCTGCCACTCCCAGGTCGGCCTCCCTGGCCTCCCCGGGGCCGTTCACCGCACAGCCCATGACGGCCACCTTGATGTCCAGGGGATAGTCCGCCGCCAGCCGCTCCACCCTGGCCGCCAGGCCGATCAGGTCTATCCTGGTCCTGCCGCAGGTAGGGCAGGACACCACCTCGATGCCGCCTCCCCGCAGGCCCAGCGTCCGCAGGATCAGCTTCGCCGACCTGATCTCCTCCACAGGGTCTCCCGACAGGGACACCCGGAGGGTATCGCCGATGCCCTGGTGGAGAATCAGGCCCAGGCCGATGGAGGATTTGATATTGCCGCTCCACACAGTCCCGGCCTCGGTGATCCCCACATGGAGGGGATAATCCGTCCGGGCCGCCAGCAGCTCGTGGGCCTTCACGCACATGAGCACATCCGAGGATTTGATGCTTATGACTATATTCTCGTAGTCGAATTCTTCTATCATGGCCACCTTGTCCAGGGCGCTCTCCACGATGCCCTCCGCGGTGACGCCGCCGTATTTTTCTATCAATGCCTTCTCCAGGGAGCCGCTGTTGACCCCTACCCGGATGGGGATGCCCCGCTCCTTCGCCGTGGCCACCACAGCCTGCACCTTGTCGGGGCCGCCGATGTTGCCGGGGTTGATGCGGATTTTGTCCGCCCCGTTCTCCATGGAGGCGATGGCCATCCTGTAGTCAAAGTGGATGTCCGCCACCAGGGGGACATGTATCTGCTTTTTGATCTCCGCAAGGGCTTCCGCGGCCTCCATGTCCGGCACCGTGCAGCGCACGATTTCGCAGCCCGCCTGCTCCAGCGCCAGAATCTGGGCCACGGTGGCGGCCACATCCTGGGTCCTGGTGTTGGTCATGGACTGAATCAGGATCGGATTGCCTCCCCCTACTTTTCTGTCGCCTATCTGTACTACTCTCGTCTTCTCCCTGTGCATGGCAGCCTCCTTTTTCAGAATATATCCTCTCGGAATCTCCAGGCCACATATCACACGGCTTTCCGGAAATCCCTGGGAGCGATTCCTCCCCTTTTCCAGGCGCCGTCCTGCCACAATGCCTGATTTTACCTTCTGAAATTCCGAGAGTCTATGAATCTATCGCCTCACGGCTTTTTCCATACATTCTAATATAAACGAAAGCACCTGAAAAAGCAACCCTAACCGGGCGTTCCGCAGAGGGCGCAGCAGGGACTCATGGGCGGCGGCAGGGGACTTATGGGCGGCGGGGCTCACAAACGGCTGGCGGGGCTTATAGGGTTCAGACGGCCTCTCAGCCCCTCCTGCAGCAGAACCGTCCCGGGCTCACCTGAATCGCCAGATCCTCCATGCAAAGCTGCATCAGGCAGGCTACGATCTGCTTCTCCGGATACGGCTTCTCCGGGTATCTGTCCCACAGGCGCTGTCGGATCTCCTCCGGGGACCTGGCATCGAAGTCCAGCACGCCGGCCACACGCGCCAGCTCCTCCGGCAGGCCCGCCGTGTCCGGCCGCTCCAGAAAGGCATTGGCCTCCTTACAGCCTGCTTTCCCTCCCGATCCGGCGCCGGCCGCCTTTTTCCCCGTCTCCCAAAGCTGCCAGATTTCCTCCAGGAAGCTCTCGGGACTGAGCACGATTCCGGCCCCCTGCTTCACCAGGCGGTTGCAGCCGTCGCTCAGCCTGTCCGTCACCCTGCCCGGGACGATGTACACCTCCCTGCCCTGCTCCAGCGCCATGTCCACGGTAATCAGCGTCCCGCTCTTTGCCCTGGCCTCCACCACGACCACCGCATCCGCCAGGCCGCTGACGATGCGGTTCCTGGGCGGAAAGTTCCGGGGAAGGGCGGGCGTCCCCAGGGGATAGGTGGAGATCGCTGCCCCTGTCCTTATCAGCCTCTCGTAAATCGGCCTGTTCTGGGCAGGATAGCAGATGTCCACCCCGGAGCCCAGCACCCCGATGGAATTGCCGCCCGCCTCCAGGGCCGCCTCCTGGCTGATGCCGTCGATGCCCCTGGCCATACCGCTGACCACGGTTATGCCCCGCCGCCCCAAAGTGGCCCCCAGGCATTTCGCCACATATCTGCCGTACTCGGAGCATTCCCTGGCACCGATGACCGCCACCGCCGGGGCATCATCCGTCTGCAGCCTTCCTCGGACAAACAGGCCGTAGGGCGCGTCAGGAATGTCTTTCAGCCGTCTGGGGTATCCCTCGTCCCCCATGGTCACCAGGCGGATGCCCTGCTCTTTCATTTTGCGGTATTCCGCCTCCGGCTTCCAGGCGGCGGTATACCGGGCAAGGCTCTGCACCTGTCTGGGGTTCAGCACCTGGCCCCATTTCTCCTTGTCCGCCAGGTAGGCCGCCTCCGGCCCGCCGCAAAGCTCCGTAAGCCTGTGCAGCTGTTTATTTCCCATATCCGGGAAGTTGCACAGCCAGCATGTATAGACCGCTTCCCGCTCTTTCCACTCATTCCGGTTCATATCGTTTTCCTTTCTGCCGGGCACGGCGCTCCTGTTCCACTGGCCGGGAGCGCAGTTCTGCCTCTGGCCTGTTCCCGGTCTTTTTCTGGCCTTTCTCTGGCATATCTCCGACTTTCCCCTCAATTCCCCCAGTATTCCATGGAGGGCCGGTAGTAGGAGGCCTCCATCAGATGGGCCGTCCCGATTTCCTCCGCTCCCTCCAGATCCGCTATGGTCCGGGCCACCCGCAGGATGCGGTGATAGGCCCTGGCGGAGAGCTGCAGGGAGCCGTAAAGCCGTTCCATGCACCGCTGCTGCTCCTCCCCCAGCCCGCAGTACCGCTCCATGGCCGACACCTCGATATCCCCGTTGAAGCGGGTAGACGTCCCCCGGAACCTCTCCTCCTGGATCCGCCTGGCCCGCTCCACCCGTACTCGGATCTCCGCGCTGGATTCGGCCTTGGCCCTGCTCTTCAGGCTGTCGTAGTCCACGGCCGCAAGCTCCACGCACAGGTCTATCCGATCCAGGATGGGCCCCGACACCTTTCCCATATATCTGTGCACCTGGGGCCTGGTGCAGCTGCAGCGCGCCCTGTCCGGGTAATAGCCGCAGGGGCAGGGGTTCATGGCGCATACCAGCATGAAGTCGCTGGGGTATGTCACGTTCCCGCTGACCCGGGAGATGGTCACCCGGCGCTCCTCCAGAGGCTGGCGCAGGGCGTCCAGGGAGGCCCGCTGGAATTCCGGCAGCTCGTCCAGGAACAGGACGCCCCTGTGGGCCAGGGAAATCATCCCGGGCTTCGGCGCAGTGCTGCCGCCGATGAGCGCTGCCTGGGAGATGGTGTGGTGGGGGCTCCGGAAGGGCCGTCCCGTCACCAGCGCCTCCCCCTCCTCCAGCAGCCCCGCCACGCTGACCACGCTGGTCACCTCCAGGCTCTCCTCCAGCGTCAGCGGCGGCAGGATGCCGGGAATCCGCCTGGCGATCATGGATTTCCCCGCTCCCGGCGGCCCTACCATCAGCAGGTTGTGGAACCCCGCGGCAGCAATCTCCGCGGCCCGCCTGGCCGTCTCCTGTCCCGTCACCTCGGCAAAGTCAGGCCTTCCCTGGAGCCCGCCGCCATCGCGCTCCATCTCCGCGAACAGGCTCTCCGTGTCCACGAAGGTCCGGGGCAGCACCCTGTCCCTCTCCTCCCCCCGGGCCATGAGGAAATGCATGATTTCCAGGATATTCTCCGCCCCCCTGACCCGGATGCCTGGAATCACCCCTCCCTCCCTGGCGTTTGCTCCGGGGACGATGCATTCCCGGATGCCCTCTGCCTCCGCGGCCCGCACGATAGGCAGCACGCCCCTGGCCTTTTTCAGCTCTCCGTTCAGCCCCAGCTCTCCCAGGAACAGAAGCCCTTCGGCCGCGCCGGCCGGAACCAGCTCCATGGCCTCCAGCATCCCCACGGCAATGGGCAGGTCAAAGGCAGTGCCCTCCTTTCTCCTGTCTGCCGGAGATAAGTTGACGGTAATACGGCACGGCGGCAGGTTCAGGCCCACATTCTTCAGGGCAACCGTCACCCGCTCTCTGGACTCCCGCACCTCCGTGCTCAGGGATCCTACCATCAAAAAAGCTGGAAGCCCCCTGGCAATGTCTACCTCCACGGAGACCATATAGGCACAGACCCCCTGGAGCGCACCGGAATGAACCGCGCTGTACATAAAACACCTCCTGTCCCAGCCTGCAGCCCTCCCTGTGGCCGCCGCTGTTTTCTCATAGATTTTTCATAGATTGTTTCCTGTTGATTGTTTCCTGTTGATTTCACTGAAAAAGATGATTTGGCTCACTGCCCGTGAAAGTCCGTGAAATATGTACCGATCCGGAAAGACATATTTGTGACAAAAAGAAAATCGGGAAATGCTTCTCTGCTGTATTTCGGGAAAATCCTGACTTTTGTAATATCCGCCGGGTGCAGACCGCCCGCACCCGACAGGTGAGATTTATGAGAATAGCTGTACCGCACCGAAAAGCGCGGAAATCCTGTCCGCGCGGATATGGCCGCGCACCTTTTCGTCCGTGAGCAGAAGCTCGAACACCGCTTCCCTGCCGTCTCCGTCCGCAGCGGGCTGCAGCTGCTGGAACAACACCGCCTCCAGGACACCGGCCAGCCGGGCGCGCATGCGCTCCTGTCTGTGGGGCGGGAACATGTCCATGATATCCTCAATGGCGCCGGCCGCACCGGCCGCGTCCATTGCCGCGAACACCAGATGTCCCGTCTCCGCAGCGGCTACCGCGGCGGACACGCTGCGGGCATCCCGCAGCTCCCCCACCATGATGACATCCGCATCCTGGCGCACGGCGGCCTGAATCCCATCGGCATAGTCCATGCTGTCCAGACCGATCTCCCGCTGGTTGACGATGGACCTTTTATACGGATGCAGATACTCCACCGGGCTCTCCAGCGTGATGACCAGGGCCTCCCTGCTGTCATTGATCTGGTTGATGATGGATGCCAGCGTGGTGGACCTGCCGCTGCCGGAAGAACCTGCCACCAGCACCAGGCCGCTCTCCTTCCGGTACAGCTCCGCCATGGGCTCCGGTATGCCCATCTCCTCCGGCAGGGGAATCTCCCCCTCTATCAGGCGCACCGCCAGCGCCACGGTGCCCTTCTGCTTGTAGGCATTGGCCCGGCAGCGCCCTCCCTGGGGCAGGGTGAAGGAAAACGCGTGCTCCCCCTTCTCCTCGAACCTGTCCCGCAGGGCCTCCGGCATGATGCCTATCAGGATATCCAGCATATCCGCCGCCGTAAGCCTGGAACAGTTCATGGAAAAAAGCTCCCCGCCGATCCGCATCTTGGGGGACATCCCCGCGGCCAGATGCACATCGCTGGCCCCCGCCTCCCTGGCGCTGCGTATGATTTCTTCTATCGCAGACATCGTCGTCCCACTTCTCCTTTCGAAGCAGCTCCGGCAGCATGATGCCCCTGCGGGAACTGTTTCCATTATTATATACAATTCTCCGGCAAAAGACAACTGTTTTATTTACGCTTTCACGCCCGGTGCTCCAGGCTGGCGCTCCAGGACCAATTGCCCGTCATATCGGCTCAGGGCATCCGGCCCCAAATGGTGGGTGACGGCGATTGTCAGGCAGTCCGTCCGCCCTGCCAGCTCCTCCTCGATTTCCTCTGCCGTGGCTCTGTCCAGATTGGCGGTGAACTCGTCCAGCAGCAGGATCCTGCTCCCCCGCAGAAGGGCCCTGGCAAGGCTGAGCCGCTGCCTCTCTCCGCCGGAAAGGTTCTTCCCATTCTCCGTGATGACAGTGGCGAGCCCCTGGGGGAGGGCTGCCAGAAAGCCCTTGAGCCCTGCCTGTTCCATGGCCGCTTCGATATCGGATGTCCTGTAGCTTTCGTCATACAGGGTGATATTGTTCCGAATCGTGTCCTGGAAGAAAAAAGGCTCCTGGGACACTGTCCCTATCAGGGCGCTTAAGGAATCCCTCTTTATCTCCCGCAGCTCCCTGCCGTCCATGCGGATAGAGCCGCCGTAACCGGGATAGAAGCCTGACAGCAGGGAGAGCAGAGTACTCTTCCCGCTTCCGCTGCTCCCGGTCACCAGATAGCGCTTTCCGGCCTCGAACCGGAAAGAAAGGCCCTGGAAGAGCTCCCGGCCCCCCTCATAGCCAAAGGTTAGGTTCTCCAGACAGATTTCCTGGCGGAAATCGGAAAGCTCTTCCACGCCGTTCTCCTCCGTCTGCACGAGCAGCGCGCCGAACCGGGAAACCAGCGGCTTCGCGGCGGCGAAATCCGCGATGATGGCCGGAATGCTGTTGATAGGGGACACGATATGGCCTATCAGATGCCCGAAGGCAATCACCATGCCGACGGAAAACATCCCCTTCAGGGAAAAAAAGGCTGCCAGCGCCATGACCGCCACGGTGGACAGCAGGCCGGTGAGCTCTCCCGCACCTGCGCACAGAATCCTGCAGTCAGTGTTCCTGCGTTTCGCTCGCTCCGCCTCCAGATTCTTTCCGTCATGCTTTTTCAGGATACAGGGCAGCGCCCCGTAGGAACGAATCAGGCGGAAGCCTCCGAAATCGTCTCCTATTTCCCTCATATAGGCCTCAGCGCTCTCCACCTGCCCTTTCATGCTTTTCTCCAGAGGGCCGGACGTCACCCGGCTCACGCCTCTGGCGATGAAGGCCAGCAGCACCATCAGCGCCAGCATGGCGGGCTGTAACATGATGCAGATCAAGGCTGCAGCGCCGAAGCCCACCACATTTTCCACCACGGAGAGCATATTTCCGAAATAGACGGATTCAAAGAGGTTCACGTTGTTGTTCAGCTCATTGATGTATTCCGCGCTGCCTGCCGCCTCGAATTCGGGCACGCTGCGGTTCATGATGCCGGCAAAGATGTCCTTCTTCAGCCGGTATCTGGCGTCCGCCAGCAGCCCTGCCTTCACATGGCGATAGGACAGCTCCAGGGAAACCGTGGCCGACACGAAGAGGACGCTTGCCAGGAGCGTCGTCCGCAGTTCTGCGGCGCTCCTGCCCGCGCAGTCCACCAGCGCGCTCATGACCAGGGAGAACAGGCTCCCGCAGGCCTGGGACAATACCAGCAGCGCAAAAAGCAGCAGACAGATTCCTTTTCTTCTGAACAGATACTGATACATACGATGAGATTTGAGATTCGTTTCCATTTTCCTCCGCTCCTTCCTTCGGCCCGGAGCAGAGCGGTCAGCGCCTTTTTCAAACACACCCTGCCATGGGCTCTGGTCAGAGTATACCGCGGCAGGGCAGCGCAGTCCAGCAATCAGGAATTGGGGAAAATACTACGGAGCGTTGCGTCAGAGGGCATCGATGGCCTGGCGTTGCCCTGCGACGGAGTAAGGGTTTTCGTTCACCTGGGGCAAAAGGGCAAGCAGCCGCGGCTTCAATGCCTCGCATTTTTCCCGCATGCCCTTCCCGCTGTACAGCTTTGCCAGCTGCCAGAGGAACTGGTATTCCGTCTCCCGGACGCGGCATTGGCAGACAGGCTCCTCATAGGCTTCCATGGCCTCCACGTCCTCCCTCTCCGCTGCTGCCATGGCGCACTGCAGCCAGAAGGGCGCGGTATCTGCGCAGGGCGGCGTCATCAGTTTCCGCACGGTAAGGTCCGTCTCCTGAAGCTCCAGGACCGTCCCGCCTCGCCCCAGGAGCAATAACGCCTCGAAATAAAGGGACAGCGTGTCCGGACAGGGTTCTGCACGAAACTCTGCCTCGCACTCCCGAAGGATGTCACGCCCCTGCCCCAGCTCTATCTTCAACTGTACCCTCTGCTGGCGGAAACGCATGTCCCCTGTCCTTCTGACCACTTCCTCCGCAATCTCCAGCGCCCTCCCGGCGGACTCCCAGCTCTGCTGCAGGAGCAGGTGCACTTTGTAGGCCTCCAGCTCAATCTTTTCCCGGGCCAGCTCCTCCGGATCCCTCATCTCCAGCTTCAGGGCAGTGTCCACGGCCTGGAGCCGGGACTGAAGGCAGGAGAGGGCTTCCTGGAAACAGTGGTCGTCCCTTAGGACCGAATATCTCAGCACCAGGTCTTTTGCATGCTCCAGCGGCGACCTGCCGAAGAGGTCATCCAGGCTTATGCCGAAAAAGTCCGCGATCCTGGGCAGCAGGGAGATATCCGGAGTGCCGTTGCCCGCCTCCCATTTGGAGACGGTCTGGGGCACCAGGTGCAGGTATTCCGCAAGCTGCGCCTGTGTGATGTTTTTTGCTTTTCGTAAAGATGTTATCTTTTCGCCGATTCTTTGTTCCATGGGGTATCCTTCCGGGGGAACTTATCATTCTGAAACCTTATCCGGGAAATCAGCTTTTTATCAGAACTTCCTTCCCTTCAAATGCAAAGCCATATTTCCGGATTCGTTCGCCAGGGAATCCCCTGCTCTCCAAATCTGCCTGGTATCGCTGTTCCTCAATCTGTTTCAGGGCGGCGTCCGCAGTGTCCTCCAGAGATTTCTCTTCGCTGGAATCCTTGACTTTAAATTCTATAATAATCGCATTCGTATAGCAATTATTTATTACGGCATCATCTGTCCCGTTCTTCGGCTCCATCATCACATCATACCTTCCGAAGCCGCTTTCCCGGTTGGAGGTTATGATGTAGCGGTCTGCCAGCTCCACGGACAGACCCAGCACGAAGCCATGGTAGAAGCGCTCCGGCTGCGTCTCCATGGAGGGGTTCCTTCCGCTGTCGAAGTAGCTGAACGTGGCCAGGGCTACACGGTTCATGTAGGCGTTCATGGACTTTACGTCATCCTGCAGCAGCGCTCTGATGAAGCCGTTGTAGACTGTCCCGGAACGGGTGAACCATTTCCGGATCATCTTTTGGAACATGAACTGCACTTCCTTGTTCGTCAGCGCCAGCTCATACAGGTCTGCTCCTGTGTCCTCATTTAATTCGTAGCTCTCCGCTTTCAGGTATCCGCTTGCCAGGAACAGGCTCCAGATGGCGTTCTCATCTGCGTCCAACTGGTCAAAAATAATCTGTTCATCGACTTCCTTGTACAGATGCTCGCCCTTGAGCAGGTTCTCCATGGAGATTTTTATATCCACGCTTCCTTCCCGGATCAGCTTATCCACCAGGCCGTTGCTGCTGGTGTTGGCCCAGTAGGTGGAAAGCCGTCCAGTCTTCAGATAATTTATGATTGACCAGGGGTTGTAGATATCTCTGCAATTCCCAAAGGTAAAACCGTCATACCATTTTTTGACTTCATTACGCCTATCCTGCATCCCATACTCGTCCAGTGCGGCAAATACCTCTTCCTCCGTAAATCCAAAGCAATCCGCATACATCTCAGATGTGGATGTCACAACGTTCAAATGATTCAAGTCGGAGAAGATGGACTCTTTGCTGACTCTCGTGATTCCCGTCATGACCGCCCGCTCCAGATAGGGGTTCGTCTTGAATGTGGAATTGAACAGGCCCCTTATGAATTCCACCATCTCTTTCCAATAGCCGTATATCCAGGCCTCCTGAAGCGGCGTATCGTATTCGTCCAGCAGGATGATGACTTTTTTCCCATAATAGCCTGACAGATAACCTGACAGATTTTTCAGAGAATACGCTGCCTCGGAATCTGTCATTTCTGCCAAACCCCTGCGGAAAAGCTCTGTTTCCCCTTCCTTCAGGCTCCCGCCTACCAGCAGAAAATCATGCTTGCGGTAGACTTCCTTGATAAGCATGCAGATCTTTTCTCTCGCCATGGCAAAGGTATCTGCCTTTACATCCGCAAAGCTTAAAAAAATCACTGGCATACTTCCCTGAAGCTTACGATATTCCTCGTCTTTCCAGATAGTCAGCCCATCAAAGATTTCTCCCTGGCCTACGTGCTCCACGGAAAGGAATCTTTCCAGCATGTTCATGTTCAGGGTCTTCCCGAATCTGCGGGGGCGGGCAATCAAGGTTACATCGTCCCCGCTTTCCCACCATTCTCTTATGAAATCCGTCTTATCAATATATAGATACTGGTTCCTAATCAGCTTGTCAAAACTTTGGATGCCGATTCCTACAGTCCTTGCCATAAATTACTCCTTTACTTCAACCCGCAGCTTCCTCAGCGCCTTCTTCTCAATCCGGCTCACATGCTCTCCTGCCAAGTTATGGCAAAAATTTATCCAACAATTTTCATGTACTTTTTATCAGAACTTCCTTCCCTTCAAATGCAAAGCCATATTTCCGGATTCGTTCGCCAGGGAATCCCCTGCTCTCCAAATCTGCCTGGTATCGCTGTTCCTCAATCTGTTTCAGGGCGGCGTCCGCAGTGTCCTCCAGAGATTTCTCTTCGCTGGAATCCTTGACTTTAAATTCTATAATAATCGCATTCGTATAGCAATTATTTATTACGGCATCATCTGTCCCGTTCTTCGGCTCCATCATCACATCATACCTTCCGAAGCCGCTTTCCCGGTTGGAGGTTATGATGTAGCGGTCTGCCAGCTCCACGGACAGACCCAGCACGAAGCCATGGTAGAAGCGCTCCGGCTGCGTCTCCATGGAGGGGTTCCTTCCGCTGTCGAAGTAGCTGAACGTGGCCAGGGCTACACGGTTCATGTAGGCGTTCATGGACTTTACGTCATCCTGCAGCAGCGCTCTGATGAAGCCGTTGTAGACTGTCCCGGAACGGGTGAACCATTTCCGGATCATCTTTTGGAACATGAACTGCACTTCCTTGTTCGTCAGCGCCAGCTCATACAGGTCTGCTCCTGTGTCCTCATTTAATTCGTAGCTCTCCGCTTTCAGGTATCCGCTTGCCAGGAACAGGCTCCAGATGGCGTTCTCATCTGCGTCCAACTGGTCAAAAATAATCTGTTCATCGACTTCCTTGTACAGATGCTCGCCCTTGAGCAGGTTCTCCATGGAGATTTTTATATCCACGCTTCCTTCCCGGATCAGCTTATCCACCAGGCCGTTGCTGCTGGTGTTGGCCCAGTAGGTGGAAAGCCGTCCAGTCTTCAGATAATTTATGATTGACCAGGGGTTGTAGATATCTCTGCAATTCCCAAAGGTAAAACCGTCATACCATTTTTTGACTTCATTACGCCTATCCTGCATCCCATACTCGTCCAGTGCGGCAAATACCTCTTCCTCCGTAAATCCAAAGCAATCCGCATACATCTCAGATGTGGATGTCACAACGTTCAAATGATTCAAGTCGGAGAAGATGGACTCTTTGCTGACTCTCGTGATTCCCGTCATGACCGCCCGCTCCAGATAGGGGTTCGTCTTGAATGTGGAATTGAACAGGCCTCTGATAAGTTCCACCATCTCTTTCCAATAGCCGTATACCCAGGCCTCCTGTAGCGGCGTATCGTATTCGTCCAGCAGGATGATCACCTTTTTCCCATAGTAACGACACAGGAACTCGGACAGCGTCCCCAGCGAGGAAATGGCGGAATAATTATCCATATTGGCAGAGATGTTTTTTATGAAATCCTTTTCCTTTTCATTCAGGCTGTCTTCCTTCAGCAGAAAGTCATATCTGTTATACAATTTCTCAATCAGATAGAACAAGCTCTTTTTTGCCTCATCAAAGGAGGACGACTTTATCCCGGCAAAGCTAAGGAAGATGACAGGGTAGGTTCCCTGAAGGTTTCGGTATTTCTCGTCCTTCCATATGGACAGCCCATCAAAAATCTCTCCCCGGCCTGCGTACTCCACGGAAAGAAATCTCTCCAGCATGTTCATGTTCAAGGTCTTCCCGAATCTGCGGGGACGGGTAATCAGGGTTACATCGTCTCTATTTTCCCACCACTGTCTGATAAAACCTGTTTTATCAATATAGAAGCTGTTCTCTTTTATTATTTTTTCAAAGCTCTGGATCCCTATCCCTACAGTTCTTGCCATGGCAATCTATCCTCCCTATTCCAAACATATCCTCTCGGAATCTCCAGGCCTTATCTGGAAAATCTCTCCATATGAACCTCTTGTCCGCTCTCTATATAGCATAATGCCTGCCAACCATATTTACCCTATCTCCACCGTTATTATACCGGATTCTATTGCCCTTTACAACAAAAAATAGAAAGCAACAGGGAACAGCCGTCTATAGACTGCCCCTGTTGCTTCCTTATGCGTTATCTCTCTTCAAACTTCTCCCGCAGCTTCCCCAGCGCCTTCTTCTCGATCCTCGACACATACTCTCCTGTCAAGTTAGGGCTAAAAAATTTTCAAAAAATCTTTAAATTTCCACTCAATCCGGATGGCGCCATCCCGGCAGACGTAGACCTGCTCCACAAAAGTCTCCACCATCTCTCTGGTCAGAGACTCAAAAGGGACATACTTTCTCAACTGCAAGGCAACATCCTGCTCCCTAGTATCTGTGCACTTATCATCATACAGCTTCTGCTTGCATTTTTCAATCTCTGATAGAAGACGGTTAATCTTCCCCTCCAATGCCGACTTTTCTCTTATAAAGTCTTCCCGTGACAACAATTCGTTCTTGTACGCCTTATATTTTTCCAATCGTTGATTTGCCAGCCACCCCACTTCCTTTTCATATTTAGTAAGAAGCTTCTCCGTTTCTGCCGTCTTGTCGGCCGATGGGTGTCTTGGCATCTCCAGAATTTCCCTGTCAGTCACTACTGCGGCCATCTTTTTGAGCATAGTCAGTATGGCAGTTTCAATCTCACTTTCTTCTATGGTCTGCGGGCAGCATCCAAATTCCTTTGTCATATTCTGAACCCCACAGCGGTAGGTCGCTCCTTTCATTCCCTTAGACCTGACTCTTTTAACCCGCGATATGATGCGGTTACAGCCAGCGCAGCGAACCATTCCCGTCAATGGCACGGTTTCTTCCCGCTTATAGGAAGAGCGCTGCCGTATTCCCTGATTCACTTTTTCGAATTCTTCATGGGAAATGATAGCCTCATGGGTATTCGGGACAACAATCCATTGCTCCCTGGGCACAGCGCGGTCTTTCCCGCTTCCTACAGTCTCCGGTTTCACCTTTCCATATACAGTATCACCCGCATATCGCTGGTCCTGCAATATAGAGAAGATAGAAGCCGTCCGCCAGACACTTTTCTCGTTCACAGTTTTACAGGGAAAATGCTCTCCCCTCTGCCGCCGCAGCATCAATGGCGTCAGAATGCCCTCCCTGTTCAGAGTGTTGGCAATGTGGGCTTTGGGAATCCCCTCAAGTGCCATATGGAAAATCCTGCGAACCACCTGGGCTGCCTCCCCATCTGGAATCAGCCTCTGCTCTGAAGATTTCAGATAGCCGTATGGGGCATATGGGGTGATGAATTTCCCCTGCTTCGCTTTCATCTGCCGTACACTGGTAATTTTCTCCGAAAGGTCTTTGCTGTACAAATCATATATCAGGTTTTTGAACGCCACTTCATAAAACTTACCGGAAAAGTCGGTAATTCCGCTGTCAAATTCATCATTTACCGAAATAAAGCGAATGCCGAGAAACGGAAACACCTGCTCCAGGTAGTTGCCAACTTCAATGTAATTTCGTCCGAACCTGGAAAAATCCTTTACCATTATGACCGAAATTACCCCTGCCTTTACCTGTTCGAGCATTTTTTGTACGCCCGGTCTTGCAAAATTGGTCCCACTATACCCGTCATCGCAAAATTCGACTATATTGTAGTCGTCAAACTCTCTGTGGCTGCTCACATAATTCTTTAAGATTTCCCGTTGCGATGTAATGCTGTTACTCTCCTGGAATTCCTGGTCATCCTCGTCCGATAATCTCAGATACTGTCCTATCACATGCTTTTTCATATTGCATCACCGTTTTCCTTTGCATAACCTTTCAGAAATTTAAGTGCTTTTTCATATTCATCCGCAAATGCGAAATGGACGCTTATCGAATTTTCGTTTAAAACCACCTTTTTCACCATGACGGAGCACATTTCCTTTGTCAATGTCATTGTGTCCTTAAAACGGATAAACTCACCAATCCACTTTGTCGTCACTGTTGGCACCTGGCTGTTCTCCTGCAATTTTGCGTTGGCAAGCTGCAGCTGCCTCATTAATTGTTCGCTGTCTGTCATATATTTATCTCGTGTAAAGGCATATTCCTTTTCTGTGAGAATGCCATCTTTAAAATCAGCATAAAAGTCATTTCGCTTTCTCCGCAATTTCTGCTGCTTATCCTCCAGAATACGGATTTCCTCTTTCAAGCTGCTGATATAGGGACTGTTTTGTGCTGATTCAATCATACTGTCCATCAGTTCTTTCATATCAGCCAGAAGTTCCAACTGCTTCCTGCAGGCCTGGTAAACATAATTGTATAATTCCATCTCGTCAACTGCCCTGGAGGAACAGCCCCCTGTCTTGATGTATTTATTGGAACAATAGAAGCTGTAGTGAACCAGGGAACCGTCTTTCCGAAAATAGCCTCCGTCACGGTGGACACCGCTGCCGCATATCCCGCATTGAACCATTCCGCTTAAAAGATTCTCTGTTCTCTGTCTATAGGATTTACCGGCTACCTGCTGTTCCCTTTTCCTTTTGCTTTCCGAAATCAGCCTTTGGACTTTTTCAAAGGTCTCTTTGTCAATGATAGGTTCATGGGCATTTTCAATCAGATTCCATTCTGACTCCGGAATTACTTTGTCCTCCCGCCCCCTACAAAGAAGATTGCTTCCCTTTCGCTCCACAATGCAGCCTATGTAGCAGGGATTCTTCAAAATGTCCGTGACGACAGACCCTCGCCACAGGGCATTTTCTTTCCCATCATGATGTCCCTCCCTATAACGGATTTGAAACTGCGTGGGAATCCCCATATCGTTCAGCCTGTGAGCAATGGAAACCGGACCCGCTCCCTCCATACTCCATTTAAAAATCGTGCGGATAATCTCTGCTCTCTCGGTATGTACGCACAGCTTATAGCGATTCTGTTCATCCCGTACATAGCCGTAAGGCGGAATCTTGCCCATGAATTTCCCGGATTTCTTTTTTATGTCTATGGCCGAACTCACTTTTCGGGAAATATCTTTTGCATAAGTGTCATGCAGGATGGATTTCAATGGAACCAGCAATGTATCGCTGTTTCCGCTATGCAGGCTGTCATAATGGTCGCTTACTGAAATAAAACGGATGCCCAGATAGGGAAATATTTTTTCCAGGTAATTGCCTGTTTCCAGATAATTCCTCCCAAAACGGGATAAATCTTTTACTACGATGCAATTTATCTCCCCTTTTTTTACCGCTTCCATCATTTCCGAAAAGCCAGGCCTTTCAAAATTTGTACCCGTCTCTCCGTTATCCACAAAGGTATGAACCACTCTCAATTCCTGGTGCCCTCGTATATAGTTCTCTATCATCTCTATCTGGTTCTCTATCGAGTCCCCCTCTATTCCGTTGTCCTCAATGGAAAGCCTTGCGTAAATTGCCGTATCATAAAGTATTTCCGGCTGGGGGCACTTGTTTTGAGTCTGCAAATCTTTTCTGCTTTTTCTTGCCATATGCTCACCCCTCTCTCGCTTCCAGTAAAAATTGCTTCATTTGTTTACTCTCCGCAAAGGACATATTTTCCCTGATGCCATCTGCAGACATGGCTGCCTCCAATATCTGCAGCACGATTTCAAACTCATCCCGGTATTTGAAATGAACCTTGATATGTTCCGAGTCCAGCACAATGATTTCTTCCACTGTCATTGCCAAAAGCCCTCGGTCAAGTTCGGAAATATTCCCGCTTCCTTTCAACCGTTCTATCCAGGGACTGTGAAGCCTGTTATCCTTTACAAGCAAAGATACCTCCCTTTCCATCGTTTCAATCGCCTCTTCCAGTTGTCTGCAGGATACCTCATAATCTTCTTTCATCTCAAGGTATTCCTTTTTTGTCAGGAGAGCCTCTTTATAATCTTCGTATACGGAAATTTTCAATTTTTGATATCTGACCAGTTCGTTCCGCCGTTCTTCCAGCTGTCTGCATCTTTTCTGCACTTCCTGTTCCTGTAGGGGCAGCTTTGCTATAATCCCCTGTATCTCGTCCATTGTGCTGATAAGAGAAAGGTGCGTCCGAAGCATTTCCAGCACCGCCTTACTTAGAAAATCTTCCCTTATTCGGTGGCTGCTGCATACCGATTTATCATTTTTGTTGTTGGAACAGATATAGTAGCAATATTCGCCTCCGGCAGACCGTATCTTTTTGCGAACCATATTTCCCCCGCATCCACCGCAGCGCAGCACACCTGAAAAGAGATACAGTTTTTTTCCGTCTGGCGCTGTCCGCGTGTCCCGTAGCATCAGTTTTTGGACAATATCAAAGTCCTCTCTTGTTATAATCGCTTCATGGGTATCTGCCACCCGAATCCATTCCTCTTTGTCTACTTTTATCCGCTTTTTTACCTTATAATTCAGGGTTTTCTCTTTCCCCTGAACCATAACGCCTGTATAAATCTCATTTTTCAGGACACGCTCCACTGCCATGGGAGACCATTTAGCCTGGGGCTTCAGTTTAAAGGAAGTCGTATATCGCCAATGCAACAGCATTTTATATTCCATGGGTGACGGTATCCCATGTTCGTTCAGATAATCAGCGATTCTGCGGTTATTGTACCCCTTGATGCGCATATCAAAGATATCTCTGACCACTTCTGCCGCTGCAGAATCTATCACCAGTTTTCCTTTTCGCTCCTTGTCCCTAAAATAGCCATATACAGGAAAGCTTCCTATGTAGTCTCCACGTTTCTGCCGTACTTCTATCTGGCTTCTCACTTTGATGGAAATATCACGGCTGTAAGAATCGTTCATGAGGTTTTTGAAAGGCAGGATGATATTATCTGTCTGGCTGTCCATATGTTCACTGTCATAGTGGTCATTGATGGCAATAAAGCGCACTCCCATGAGGGGGAAAATCTGCTGGATATATCGTCCTGTCTCAATATAATTACGGCCAAAGCGAGATAAGTCCTTTACGATAATACAGTTGACTTTTCCCTGTTTCACATCCTCCAGCATAGAAATAAACGCCGGCCGGTCAAACCCTACTCCGCTGTATCCGTCATCTACTTTTTCTTCGTAGACCTGAATATCGTCTTTCTCTTTCAAAAACGAATAAATCAAATCCCTCTGATTGGAGATGCTATTGCTCTCTGCTTTGTCTCCATCCTCTTTTGACAGGCGGATATACAAGTCTGCCTGATATAATTTCACGATATTGCTATCATTTTGCAAAACAAAAGACCTCCTAACATGTTTTGTAGTCGGAAAAACACATTAGGATGGTCTATATGTACGCTATCTCTATCTTTAATCTTTATCCCTGACTAAAGTCTATCACAATACTTACTGTGCGTCCAGGCATTTTTGAAAATATTTGTCCGTTGACTACGCTTGGCGATGCCATCAAGCCATCCGGAAATATTGTATCAGCCGTTCTATCAGCGTAATATCCGTTTCTTCAAAAACAGACTGTACTACCATATTTCCGCATTTGCATAGATAGGGATTCTTTATATTTTGGATAAAGTCGGCAATCCTCTCTTCTTTGGGCAGTTGACTCTTCACCACAATGTCCTGGATATCCACAAGTTCGCTTCTGTTGACCTCATCAGGATTGACTGAACGTAACCGTTCTAAATCTATCATATTTATCGTCAATCCCTCCCACCTAATATGTTGTACATCATATGAAAAAATCGGATTGTCCTATTCATGTTGCATTATCATTTTCTGATTCTTCCATACTATTTCTTATCCGTCCCACCCGGATAATCGCTATATCTATCACCAAAAAGAAAATAAGCAGGCCTGCCAGTGCAAGCCCGCCTATCACACACAATAACCTCATTTTCTCCGCCTTTCTCTCTTTCCTGGCCGACATTCCTCTAGGACATCTGCCGTCTCAATCCCCATCCATAAAGTAGCCCTCCGGCTTATTGCTCCGGATAAAGATGCCCACGTCCTCTATACTGTCCGTCACCGTCATATCCGGCAGGGCCGCCAGGATATCGTTCTTATACCGCCCGCTGGCCCTGCAGTCCAGGATGGAGAAAACGCAGGTATCCGTCTCCCTGCGGATGCCCCGTCCAATCCACTGGCGCAGCTTCATCAGCATCGCCGGTACGATGGCTTCTGCCAGATACTCATGGAAATCCTCATGCAGGGACTTCTCATATTCCAGCACCGGGTCTGGCGCGGGGAACGGCAGCTTCACCACCACAAGGGACGACAGTATGTCCCCGGCCAGGTCGATTCCCTCCCCGGCGCTGTCGCTGGCAAGCAGCACCCCGTTCCCGCTCTTTCGGAACGCCCGGATGGCCTCCAGCCTCCCCTTTCCCATGGAGAACAGCGGAAAGTCTTCTATCCGCGCTGCAAGTTCCTGGTAGGACACCTCCATCATCCGGTAGGATGTGAAAAGCGCCAGCGTATGTCCGTGGCTCTGGCGGATGAGTTCCTCCAGCCTGTCCGCCACCGCTTTCCGGTACGCTGTTTTCCTGGCATTGGGAAACGGCATGTCCTCCGGCAGGTACAGCAGGGCATGGTTCCAATAGTCAAAGGGAGATGCCTTGCTCACGGCCAGAATCTGCTTCCGGTTCAGCAGGTCGATTCCTGTCTGGTGCATGTAGCGGCTGAAGTCGCCGCCCACGGACAAGGTAGCTGAGGTCAGGAGATACGGCCTCCCTCTGCTCCACAAGTCTTCATGGAGCAGGAAGTCAAGGTTCTTTGGCAGGGCGCAGAGCCTGCAGGCCGTCACTCCTGTATATTCCAGCCAGCAGATGAAAGCTGCATGGTTATAGAGCGACGATAATTTCTCCTGCTTCTGTTCCAGCCTGCCGGAAATGCGCCTGTATGCCGCATTCTTCCGGTCTGCGGTATGGAAAAGCACTGACAGGCTCTTTACCACGGCCGACAGTGCTTTCAGGGACAGCAGGGTGGACGGCGTGAATATGACTTCCATGGTGTTGTTGTCATACTGCGCCCCTGGGAATCTTTTCAGGTTTTCAAACAGGGCTGTGTTCAGTTCCAGCATTTCCCCGCACAGAGGGATGACCCCTCTCTTCTCCGGTCTGCCTGCCACCGCCCTGGCGATGCTGGCCGCCACACACTCCAGCTCCACATCCTCAAAGGCAATGCCGTACATCTGCCCTGCGGCCTCCGGCAGCCTGTGGGCCTCGTCAAAAATCAGGATGCCATGCTCCGGGAGCAGACGGTTCCTGCCGCCTTTCCTGCTGAGCACGTCCGCCAGGACAAGGTTGTGGTTGGCAATCTGGAAGTCCACTTTCCCCTGGTTGGATTTCCTTAAGAACGCGCGGTAACGGCACACGCTGGAAAGCCCGCAGGTATTCCGGCAGTCCTCCACGCAGATGCGCTCTTTCACATAGTCCGTAAGGGGCTGGCTGTCCAGGTCAAGGGGCGTGGCTCCCACGAAAAGGGCTGTCAGGGCCTCAATCAGCGTCCCGTTCTCCGGCCGGTTATTGTGCCTGACCGAAGACAGATATGTCTTTACCCTGCTGTCGCAGGCATAATGGTTCTTTCCCTTGCGTACCGCAAAGGTCAGGGGCTCCTCAATGATGCGGTGTTCCAGAAGAATCTCTGAAATCTGGGGGATGTATTCTTCCGTCAGTGCTTTCTGCAGGGCGATGGTGGAGGTGGAGATGACCACCGGCTGCCTCTCTGCAAAAAACAGGCGGTAGATGACCGCCGCTATGAGATAGGCATGGGTCTTCCCCGTTCCTACCTCGGCCTCACATAATGCCACTTTCTCTTTTTCCATGGCTTCCAGCATGGCAAGGGAAAGAGAAAGCTGGTTCTCTCTCAATGCCAGTCCGTACTCCGGCAGAATGTCATGGAAAATATGGGCAAGCAGTTCACTGGCTCTCGAATTACCTCCCTGCATAAATGCTGTCCCGCCCTCTGACTGCGCTGCCATTCTCTCTATGGCTCTCCGGTATCCTGCCTCATTTAGTGGTGTGGGCCTTGAAAACAGCCTCTTTACCTTTAAGGTATGTAAATCTACCATGCGGTAACTGTATGCCTTTCCCGTAAAATGTTCCAGCAGCACACAGCTTTTCGTAGTCAATACGATTCTTTCATCAGGACGGAAAATCCCCGCCTCATTTATCCTGTTCCGTATGTCCGCCGTGCAGACAATCCATTCCTCACTCAATTTTTAAGCCTCCTTTGAATCCTAAAGGAGCGATACATGCATGCGGCGGAAAACGGCAAAGGTTGGCTGTCTGTTGACAAATGGGCCGGTTCCGCCGCATGGTATCTATCGCTCCGATAGAAGTGTGTGCATTCTGGTACGCCATATCGCTTCGTACAGCGTTCTCCAGTATGCTTATGCGTTGAGGATGTGGCTGACGTTCCGCTGGTAAAGGATGTATCAACCATCCCGCGGACACCATAAAAGCCGCCCCCTGTTCTTTCTCAAACAGGGGTGATGCGTTCTCCCGTTTTTCAGGGCTGCCGTTTTTCGGCAGAAGTACCATGATATGTGACAGGGGTCATCGCAATCCGCCCCACCACGGG
>NZ_CAPDXS010000062.1:0-10989 GCF_948601915.1 uncultured Acetatifactor sp.
GTCAGCGTTATGCAGTCTGGTTTCACGGCAAGTGAAATCGTTAAGCAGTATAATTTAAAACAGCGTCTGCCCCGTCCAGTGCCCATGCCCATGTCTGGAGGCTGGGCGGGGCAGATGCGGAACTAAAAACAGGAGGGACATATGGAGAAAGCGGCTGCAATAGACACCTGTTTAGGTGTTTTGAATGGGCGAGATTGTATCTATCTGAATCAGGTGAAACGAGATGCCCTGGATAATCTGACTTTTACGGGGGACATCAACGGTCATCTAATCTCCCGGCACAAGGACGAGAAAGAGTGGTTTCCCTATACTCTCATCTTCCAACGGGTGTTGGCCTATTTTGCCTGCGAACTCGACACATATGAAAATATGGCTATGTCGGGGCATCTGGACGACAGCTCCTTCGATTTGATTGAGGACAGTTCCTGGTTAAAATCCCTGCCAGTTAGAGAAGACTTTGACAAAGATATTTATCAGCACTACCGGCTGTTTACATACGATGATGTTTACGATATTATTGCAGTTTCTTATAAACTTGAAGTTGATGTATAAATGGTTTTCCCTTTATCAAATCGAAGGAGGTAACTGATGTGAACCAAGAACAAATGAATGCCGCAATGGAGTCCCTGACCCAGTGGCTTGCCCATCCGGCGGAGCTGGGCAAGGCTCCGGCAAAAATCGAGTGCGCCGGGGAGTTTGAACTGCATGATCTGCACTACTACATTTTCAGGTATAAAAAGAGCCTGATGGGGAAATGGCTGCTGGGCGTCTGCGGCGGCTACGAGGGGGACGGACTGGAGCACTGCGGCCATGTGTTCAGCGAGATGGAGGACTATGACCCGGCCACTGCCCGGGAAAAGGCCATCGCTCTGGTGGAAGTGATGCGCTCCTACTGGATGGAGCAGGCCCGGCGGGCGGAGGAGCAAAAGGAGAACCCCGGCACCTTCGTCAATTATGTTCTTCTGAAAGAGGCCAGGTGGGACAAAGAGGCCCTTCTGCGGGACTTGAAGGAAACCTGGGGCATCGAGGATGAACCGGATGACAGCGAAGATGAGGACAGCGAGGATGAAGACAGCAAGAATGAAGACAGCGAAGATGAGGGCGGTGAGGACGGGGAAACCGATGAGGTTTTTCTTATCAGTTATCAGGGGGCTATGATTGCCGTATCCTTCATGCCTGCGCCCATTCCCGACGGCGAGGCGGAAGAGGCTGCGGCCAAAAACTTCATGTGGCGCAATGGCGCGGAACAGGTAAAAGACCATGTGGCCCATCTTCTGATTGCTGTCATGGGCAAGGAGATTTCTCCCATTGAATGCGGCACATTCCTCGTCAAAACAGTGGTCTCCGCCTGCAGGCAGGACGGGGTGCTGGGCATTTACACCGGCGAGGTGGTCTATGCCCCGGACTATTATCAGCATTTCTCCGGGATGCTGGAAGAAGATTTGTTTCCCATTTACAATCTGGTCTGGATCGGGATTTACAATGGCAAAAAGGGTCTTTGCGCCTACACCGGCGGAATGCGGTACTTCGGTTATGACGAAATGGAAGTGCTGGACAGTCAGGCCGACGTCCAGACCCTCCACGAATTTCTCTCTGACATTGCCAATTATGTGATTAGCGAAGATGTGGTATTGCATGACGGGGAGACCATTGGCTTTTCCGAGGATCAAAAGCTGCCCATCACAAAGAGCGGGGGTGTTGCCGTAGAGGGTGACAGCTTGAAAATCGAATTTTAGGTTCGGGCGCACAGCTTGTTGCTTTACGCTTTTGCGGCTGGGAATCACGCCTCGGGCGGTTAGCAGATGGGAGCGGGGACGCTATCGATGAGGGAACTACAGGCGCAGTATAAACAGGGGCGGAACTTCCGGTTCATGAACTGACAGGGACCACGCTTCGGATCCCTCAAATCTCCCCCAAAATATAACTGTTATTGATCCAAAAGCTCTGCGTAGTCATCCACTGCCCGTCCGGCAGCGGATTGGCGTCCCGCTCCACATTCCCGCGGACGATGCCGTTCGCCAGCCGATATGCCGACTTTGCCGCATGCGGGCGGATATGGATGATCCGGTTGTCGCCCTTCCCGGGAAGGTTGTTGGAAATGGTGCCGTTGGGGCTGACCGAGAACCTGACCCCTTCCCGGATGGTCCGCCGCACGGCCTCCCACCCTTCCCTGACGGTAACCTCCAGGTCTGCCCTTGGCATGTTCCAGAATCTGGCGCTGCGCAGGACATATTCCCGCCCCCGGCGCCTGTAGACCACGAACAGGAACCTTGTCTCGGAGAAATAGGCATACACATCAGAATCCTCCCACTCCTGGGAGGCGAGGTCCAGGAACCGGAAGGGCGGGAACGACATGCTTTCGCGCATGGCCCCATTTTCCTCCAGCCGGATGGCCTTCACCACGATATTGGCCTTCACGAATTCCTCCGCGTGGTTCCCCCTGATCCCCAGCATGCGGTAGGCAAGGTCGATCCACTGGGCCTTGTTGCCGTTATATTCCCTGCCATACTCTGCGCAGAGCTCCCTGTCGCTCCGGCCGAAATGCCCGGAGATCCGTTCCATGACGATCTCCTCAAAAGACCGCTCTTTTAACGCGGCGCTGTCCGAAACGACTCTCTCGCAGGGCACAGCGTCCCGGAGTATGTACGTGTGCAGGACATAGTCCATGTATTGGCGCTTCAGGCAGAAGTTTCTCTTTTTGGCCGGTACATGGTCTCCATAATACTGGGGCCGGAGGCTCTTCTCCGCCGTGGCCCCTTTGGTGCAGGCCCCGAGATAAAGGGTATCGCTTTCGGACAATTCATGCGCTTTCCCGGCAATGATTTTTCTGACTATCTTTCTGTAGTCACTGGTGATGACGTCCAGGTCGGCGGCGGGCGGGGTGAAAAGATTGACGTACAGTATCCTGTAGAGCATTCTGGGGACAGACTTGTCCCGCAGGTAATGGACGAGCAGGATCAGCCGGATCTTCTCCCATACATGGCTCCGGTAAAAGTCCTCCTCCACAGGCTCCTCATAGGAGATATTGGTGACGGACAGGCGCTCCCCGGCCGTATAGGTTCCGTCCTTCCTGACATCGATGCAGGTCTGCTTCAGCTCCACGCCTGTCTCCCGGAAATCGGCGGCCTGGTCGCCGTTGGGCTTATAGCCAAAGTAATATTCCTCCAGAAAATTGCCCAGCTGCCCCTTGGCTCTGGCATCCTCGGACAGCGTTTGCGCATCAGGGATCCCCATGTGGGACAGATACTGATTCCTGATATCGAGGAATGTCTTCCCCTCCAGCCTTTTCGCGTATCTGAAGATGCTGTCAGCCGATGTCCTGTCGTAATCAAATAGCATTGCACCCTTCCCGTCCTTTCCTTCTCTATAAACCATACGATCAGGAAGATTTTCTGTCAAGCCAAAATCCGCCCGCCCGATCCATTATTTGGATAACGCTCTTTTCAAATGCCCCAATATGTGATAAACTTATCTAAACTCCCATGGGGCCGCCGCATCGCCGTGCCAAAAAGCAAGGCTATAAAGAGAATCGCCCGGGAGTTTAGCCGATGCACACAAAATGGGCAGAAAAAGTTCGCTTTTGCGTACAGGAGGCGCAAACACACTTCGCGGCGCCGTAATGGGATAGGAGCTTTCAGGGTAAAAATGAAGAGGGACAGCGCAGATGATCGCGTTGGGCAGGAGTTATAGAGGATGGAAGAGAACGGATACAGGACATGGCAGGACAATGCCGCGCAGGACATGGACCGCTGGCAGCAGGCGGAAGGGACGAGAGAGAGGCAGGAGAGGGAGGCCCGGGAGCTGGCCGCCGCCAGGAAGCATTTCTCCAAGCTGGGAGGGATGTACCTTCTGGGCACGATAGTGATATTCGCGGTGCAGTTCGCCGTCTCCTTCGCCGCGGGGCTCCTGTTCCCGGAATGGCTGATGAACGGGGACTTCGCTCTGCTCCTGTCCATGCTGCCCATGTACGCGATCGGCATGCCGGTGCTGATCGCGCTGGTGCGGACCATTCCCGCCGACAGGGTGGGGCGCAGGCCGATCAGGGCCGGGAGCTTCATCGCCGCAGTGGTGATGTGCTTCGGCGCCGTATACCTGACCAATATCATCGGCAATATCGTCACCACGGTCATCGGCATGCTCAAGGGCAGCGGGGTGCAGAACCAGCTGCTGAACGTGACGGAATCAGTCAGCCTGTGGATGATAGCCTTCTGGATGGTAATCTGCGCGCCTGTCATGGAAGAGTATGTCTTCCGCAAGCTGATCGTGGACAGGACGGTGCGCTACGGACAGGGGACCGCGGTGCTCCTGTCAGGGCTCATGTTCGGCCTGTTCCACGGCAACCTGAACCAGTTCGTCTACGCCTTCGTGCTGGGCATGCTCCTGGCCTACCTGTACGTGAAGACCGGCAACCTGAAGATCACCATCGCCATCCACATGATGATCAACTTCATGGGAGGCCTGGTGAGCTCGATGCTGATGCGCCAGATTGACCTGGATGCCTATCTGGAGATGGCGGCGAATCTGGACATGGCGTCCATGATGGCATTTGTCAGCGAGAATATGGCAGGGCTGCTGGCATACGGGGTCTTCCTGATATTCGTCTTCGGCTGCCTGATAGGGGGCCTGGTGCTGTTCATCGTATGCCTGGCCAGGAGGAAGTTCTCCTTCGCCAGAGGGCGGATAGTGATTCCCGAGGGGAAGCGGTTCCGCACAGTGGCCCTGAACCTGGGCATGCTGCTGTACGGGATATTCTGGATTGCGGTGATCGTCTATCAATTGCTGGCATAGAAAGGCGCCAGCGCCGGGGAGAGGAAGGCGCTGCGCCAGGGAGACGAAGGGCCTGGCCGGGGATTCGGAGGATTTGACATGTATACATTCGACAGCAGGATCAGATACAGCGAGACCGACAGCCAGGGGAAGCTCACCATGGCTTCCCTCATCAATTATTTTCAGGACTGTTCCACCTTCCAGTCGGAGGACCTGGGTCTGGGGGTGGAGAAGCTGAAGGAGATGCATCTGGTCTGGGTGCTCTCCTCCTGGCAGATCGTGGTGGAGCGCTATCCGGCCCTTGGGGAGAAGGTGGCCGTGGGGACTTTGCCCTATGGGCTGAAAGGCTTCCTGGGGTACAGGAATTTCTGCATGATGGATCGGGAGGGAGCGTATCTGGCCAGGGCCAATTCCCTGTGGAGCCTGCTGGACACCCGGACGAACAAGCCGTCGGCGATTCCGCAGAACATGATGGAGGGCTACCGGCTTGAGGAAAAGCTGGAGATGGAATACGCCCCCCGCAGGATTGCCCTGCCGCCCGACGGCGTACCGAGGGAGCCGGTGGTGGTAAAGCGCCATCACCTGGACACAAACCATCATGTGAACAATCAGCAGTTCATCGACATCGCCATGGACTACCTGCCGGAGGGCTTCGCCATAAGGCAGGTGCGGGCGGAATATAAGAAGCAGGCTTTTCTGGGGGATGTGCTGACGCCCCGGGTCTTTGAGGCGCCTGACTGCGTCTGCGTGACGCTGGAGAACCGGGAGGGAGACCTGTGCATGGCGGCGGAGTTCGGGGGAGGGGCCTGAAGCTGCGGCGGGACGCGATGCGGGGGCATCGCCTGCTGACGACAATGCGGTAGTGAAACGGACGGCAGGTGCGGACCGCTCAAGGATGCATGCAGCGGGGTACTGGAATAAAGAGAAAAAGATTTGATGGAGAGATATCATGATAAACTTAGGTGAAAAGCAGAAACTGACAGTGGTGAAGAAGGTGGAGTTCGGCATCTACCTGGGGCTCTCGGCGGAGGAGGACGAGCCCCGGGTGCTCCTGCCCCGCAAGCAGGTGCCGGAGGGGTGCGAGATCGGCGACGAGATGGAGGTGTTCATCTACCGGGATTCCCAGGACAGGCTCATCGCCACCACCAGGGAGCCCAAGCTCATGATGGGGCAGGTGGCCGAGCTCACCGTGGCCCAGACAGGGAAGATTGGGGCATTCCTGGACTGGGGCCTGGAGAAGGATCTGCTCCTGCCCTTCAAGCAGCAGCGGGGCAAGGTGGAGCAGGGGAACAAGGTTCTGGTGTCCCTCTATATCGATAAGAGCGACCGCCTCTGCGCCACCATGAACGTATATGACAACCTGCGCACGGACAGCCCCTACGGGAAGGACGACAAGGTAAAGGGCCGGGTCTACGAGATGAGCGACAATTTCGGCGCCTTCGTGGCTGTGGACAATCTCTACTCGGGGCTGATCCCCCTGACGGAGCTCTATGGGAACGTGGAGCTGGGGAAGGACGTGGAGGCCCGTGTCATCCAGATTCGGGAGGACGGGAAGCTGACGCTGGGCATCCGGGACAAGGCCTATCTGCAGATGGACAAGGACGCGGAGAAGATCATGGCCATGATAGAGGAGTGCGGCGGCATGCTGCCCTTCACGGACAAGGCCTCCCCGGAGCGCATCAAGCAGGAGACCGGCATGAGCAAGAACGAGTTCAAGCGGGCCGTGGGGCGGCTGCTGAAGCAGCGCAGGATAGAGATTGGGCAGTATTCCATCAGCAAGGTCTGAGCGGGGGAACCCACCGGAATCATTAAGAAATTGAAAACTTGCCGGAAGGACTGGTAAAACGGCTTTCAGTATGATAAAATAGAATGTATTCTGGGCAGGAGGTGTGCTTATGGATATTGCGGAAGTATCGATGGCGCTGGCGAATGCGTCTGTGCTGTCCCAGGTTGGAACCGCGGTGCTTGACAAAGCGCTGGACGCCAGCAGGGAGCTGGGGGCAGGGATAGTACAGATCATGGATGCTGCGGCCATGGAGCTGAGTGTGAATCCCAATGTGGGCGCCAATTTCGACATACGTGTCTGACGGATGCGGGAAGGCGCCCTGTCCTGATTGGAGGACTCATCTATAAAACTGCCTGGGGCCTTGCTTCAGGTGGTTTTTTTGTGAAAAATCATAAAATCCTATTGCTTTTTTTCCGTATTTTTTGTACATTTGTAAATGTAGAAACAAAAACGGGAACTGGAATCGACCATAACGACAAAAGGAGTGGGTTTTATGATCTCAAATCAAATTTTACAGAACACAATCGATGGATTGAAGAACATTGCTCGGGTCGAATTTTGTATTATGGATGTGGACGGCAAGGAGGTGGCCTCTACTGCCGACATGGGCAGCAGGGCGTCCGCAATTGCGAAAGCCGTTGCGGAATTTGCCGCGTCTGTGGCGGATTCCCAGGAGATACAGGGATATCAGTTCTTTAAGATATTCGATGACCAGATTCTGGAGTATGTGCTGGTGGCCGCCGGGGCCGGGGAGGACTCCTATATAATCGGCAAGCTGGCGGCCTTCCAGATCCAGAGCCTGGTGACGGCCTACAAGGAGCGCCTGGACAAGGACAATTTCGTCAAGAACCTCCTTCTGGACAATCTGCTGTTGGTGGACATCTACAGCCGCTCCAAGAGGCTGCATATCCAGACGGATGTGCCCAGGGCGGTGCTGATCGTGGAGACACCGGGAGGCAGGGACAGCAATGTGCTGGAGCTGGCCAGGACGTATTTCAGCGGCAACAGCAAGGATTTCGTCACGGAAGTGGACGAGAACAATGTCATCATCGTCAAGGAACTGCCCGAGGCCGACAGGGCCAGGGAGATGGATAAGACGGCGAAGCAGCTCTGGAGCTTCCTGAAGAAGGAGGGCATCCGGGACGGCCGCATCGCCTACGGCACGGTGATACAGGAGATCAAAGAGGTGAGCCGCTCCTATAAGGAGGCCAGGATGGCCCTGGACGTGGGCAAGATCTTCTTCGGCGAGCGGGAGATCATCGCCTACAGCGAGCTGGGCATCGGCCGCCTGATCTATCAGCTCCCCCTGCCTTTGTGCAAGATGTTCATCCGGGAGATCTTCGGGGGTAGGAGCCCGGACGAGTTCGACGAGGAGACCCTGGGGACGATCTACAAGTTCTTCGAGAACAGCCTGAACGTGTCGGAGACCTCCAGGCAGCTGTTCATCCACAGGAACACGCTGGTCTACCGGCTGGATAAGCTGCAGAAGAGCACGGGATTGGATCTGCGTGTCTTTGAGGACGCGATTACGTTTAAAATTGCGCTGATGGTAGTGAAATATATGAAATACATGGAAACCACGGATTTCTGAGAATAAAAGTCCGGGATGGAGGAAGACGATGGGCAAAAAGGAGCTGTCGTGGAGAAAGCGGGAGCAGTTTATAGAAGATAACGGCATCATATTTCTGGATAATGTGAGCAAGGTCTACTCCAAGGGGGCTCCTGCCATTAACGGGATCACGCTGGGAATCGGAAAGGGAGAGTTCGTCTTCATCGTGGGCGACAGCGGCTCGGGGAAATCCACCCTGATCCGTCTGCTGCTGCGGGAGCTGACGGCCACCAGCGGGAACGTCTATGTCATGGGCAGCGACCTGGCGAACCTGAAGCACAGGCAAGTGCCCAAGTTCCGGCGCAACCTGGGCGTGGTGTTCCAGGACTTCCGTCTGCTCAACGACAGGAATGTCTATGAGAACGTGGCCTTTGCCCAGCGGATCATAGAGGTGCCCGCGGGGGAGATCCGGCGCAATGTCCCCACCATCCTGGCCACCGTGGGGCTGGCCGGGAAGTACAAGGCCAAGACCAGGCAGCTCTCCGGCGGCGAGCAGCAGAGGGTGGCCCTGGCCAGGGCTTTGGTGAACAAGCCCTCGATCCTACTGGCGGATGAGCCTACGGGCAATTTGGATCCGAAGAATTCATGGGAGATCATGATGCTGTTGGACGAGATCAACCAGAGCGGCACCACGGTGGTGGTGGTGACCCACAACAGGGAGATCGTCAACGCCATGCACAAGCGGGTGGTCACCATGAAGCGGGGCATCATCATCAGCGACGAGGAGGGAGGGGAATACATCGATGAAGATTAGCACTTTGTTCTATACCATCAGACAGGGCTTCGTCAATATCTTCCGGAACAAATGGTATTCTCTGGCTTCCGTTGCTACCATAGCTGCCTGTCTGTTCCTCTTCGGCCTGTTCTATTCCATCGTGATGAACTTCCGCAGCATCGTGCTGAAAGCGGAGGAGGGCGTGTCCGTGACAGTGTTCTTCCACTATGAGAATGACTGGTGCGACAGCCATGTGGAGGGCCAGATTCCATCGGATGCCCGTATAGAAGAAATCGGCCAACTGATAGCCAGCCGTGCCGAGGTGTCGGACGTGAAGTTCATCTCCGACGATGAGGCATGGGAGAACTATAGAAGGGACAACTGGGGTGAAAATTACGAGGCCTATTCCAAAGCGTTTCTGGAAAATCCCCTGGAGGGCGATGACAGCTATGAGGTCTTCATCAGCGATGTATCGCTGCAAAGCGCTTTGGTCACATGGCTGGAATCCCTGCCGGAGGTGATGAAGGTCAACCATTCCGCCTTGACGGCAGACACGCTGAGCGGCGCGAACCTGCTGATTGCCTACGTGTCTGTAGGCATCATCGTGATCCTGCTGGCGGTGAGCATCTTCCTGATCAGCAATACGGTGGCCATCGGAATCTCGGTGCGCTCCGAGGAGATCAATATCATGAAATATATCGGGGCCACGGACTTTTTCGTCAGGTCGCCCTTTGTGCTGGAGGGGATGCTGATCGGGCTGCTGGGGGCCGCGCTGCCCCTGTGGCTGATCTACGGCATCTATAATTACACGCTGAATTATATCGCGGAAAGGTTCGAGGTCCTGACCAATTTCCTGGCCTTTATCCCGGCGGATGAGCTGTTCGGCGTGCTGACGCCGGTATCGCTGCTGGTAGGCGTAGGGATAGGGTTCCTGGGGAGCATTGTCACTGTGAGAAAGCATCTGCAGGTGTAGAAGAAGGATGATGAGAAAGAGCAGAAAGAAGGGCGGGGCGAGATGGCTGCTATGGGGCCTGGCGCTGGGGGCCGCGGCGCTGCTGGCCACAGGCGGGGACGGTCTGCAGGCACAGGCCACAGGCAGCAGGACGCCCACCGCGGAGAGCATCCGGGAGAAAGAGGAGGAGATCTCCCAGATCAAAGAGCAGAAGGAGGGCCTGAAGGACGGCCTCAGCAATCTGCAGGAGATCAAGAAGAACCTGGAGCTCCAGAAGGACGATCTGAAGAATTACGTGCGGGAGCTGGACGGGAACCTGCAGAAGATAGAGGCCAGCATCGCCGAGCTGAAGGCCCAGATCGGCGCCAAGGAGGCGGAGATCTCCGAGGCCCAGGCCCAGCTTGAGGCGGCGAGAAAGCAGGAGGAGGACCAGCAGGAGGCCATGGCGGCCCACATCCGGCTCACCTATGAGTCCGGGGACCCCAGCGTGGCGGACCTCCTGCTGGGGGCCAGAAGCCTGGGGGACTTCCTGAACAGGATGGACTATATGGAGAAGATGGTGGCCAGCGATGTGCAGATGTGGGAGGATTACAAGGCCGCCAAGGAATATGTGGAGCTGTGCAAGGAAGGCCTGGAGCTGGAGAAGGAGATTCTGGACGAGACGAAGGAGAACGTGGAGATCGAACAGAAGAACCTGGAGGAGTTGATAGCGCAGAAGAATCGTGATATCATAAGCTATGAGACGGATATCAGCAACAAGGAAGAGGCCATAAGGCAGTACGAGGAGGAGATCAGGGCCCAGGAGGAGGAAATCAGGCTCCTGGAGGCGGCTGTGGCCGAGGAGAGGCGGCAGCTGATCGCCAGCAGCGGGTCCGCTCTCACCTACGATGGCGGCACGTTCAAGTTTCCCCTGGCGTCCTACACCAGGGTATCGGACGACTATGGCATGAGGATGCATCCCACTCTGGGGGTGGAGCAGTTCCACAATGGCGTGGACTTCGCCGCGGCCACGGGGACAGCCATCTTCGCGGCCTATGACGGCAAAGTGGCAGCGGCGGCCTACAGCCCCACCATGGGGAATTACGTGATGATAGACCATGGGGACGGGCTGGCCACCATCTATATGCACGCCTCGGCCCTGTATGTGAGCAAGGGGGACG